>JAQXZA010000117.1 GCA_029226955.1 Clostridia bacterium
TAAAAAGCATTAAAAAATAATTATTCTTGATTCCTGTTTCATAACAACGCCCCAAAAAGTTATGGAAAGGAATTTAATGAATATGAATAGTTTTATAGGTTGGATAGGCGGAAAACGAGTGCTGAAAAATGAAATTATTGCCCGCTTTCCGAAAGATTATGACAGATATATTGAAGTGTTCGGCGGTGCAGGTTGGGTTTTATTCGGCAAGCAACCAAGTAAGTTTGAGGTATTTAATGATGCAGATAAATGCCTTATAAATCTGTACAAACAGATTAAATATAACTGTGATGAACTGCAAAGTGAAATTGACCGGATACATTCGAGAGAGCTGTTTAATGATTATAAATTATCATTAAATACAGATAATCTGACTGATGTGAAGCGTGCCGCAAGGTATTATTACATTATTAAGCACAGTTTTGGCAGTAACAGATACAGTTTTGCGACTAACGTGAAAAGTAACAGGGTTGATATACTTAACGATATATCAGCAAGACTGCAAACTGTAATTGTAGAAAATCAGGACTTTGAACGTATTATCAAGACTTACGACAGAGAAAATGCTTTGTTCTACTGCGATCCGCCGTATCTGAATACCGAAAAATATTATAGTTACAGTTTTTCTTATGCAGACCATAAAAGGCATACAATGCACTTTCGGAAATAAAAGGTAAATTTATACTTTCATACAACGACTGCGAATTTATAAGAAGTCTGTACAAAGACTATAATATTATTGATTTGTCAAGACAAAATCAGCTTATGGGAGGAAGTAACAAGAGAGAGTTTAAGGAAATTCTCATAACGAACTATTAAGTATATCGAAAAATAATATAAAATATTAAAATGCGATATATAATAACGCTTTTGGAATATAATACTTTTCGGGGCGTTGTTATGATAAGAATTAAACTTTCTGCTGTGCTCGGTGAACGCAGAATGTCACAGTCTGAGCTTGCACGCAAAACAGGTATAAGACCTAATGCGATTTGCGACTACTATAACGAGCTGGCGGACAGAATTAGTCTTGAACACTTCGACAGAATATGCGAGGTGTTAGACTGTAATTTGAGTGATTTGCTTGAATATGTACCAAACAAAATTCCAAAAACAGGCAAATATCTCATTCAGGAAGAGCATGGCAACAGGAAAAACAATCGTTAAATGCTCTTTAATGACTGTTTAAAAACTGCATAAAAATACAAAAAACCGTAGTGGAAAATCAAATTCCGCTACGGTTTTTTGTATTTTGCTTGTCATTTTTTTGTATTTTGCTTGGCAAGCGACAAATGGCGAGGAAACGTAGATACGCTGAAATCTTTAAGAAAAGAAAATGATAAAATTTGCAAAACTTACGGATTGTCAGTGATTGAGAATGAATCAGGACTGAAAGGTATTGATCAGGCAACTCAAAAACTTGCCGAACAGGGAAAATCGTGGAAAGTGGATTTATGCAAGGCACTTGATGAAGCTACAAAGATATGCAACTCAAAAAATGGTTTTGTTTCGTTTATGAAAAATAAAGGATTTTTGATAACACGCTACACTGACCTGAATATAACATTCCAAAAAATCGGGGAGAAAAAGAAAATAAGAACGGACACATTATCACGGCAATTCGGGGATTACTACAAAAAAGAAAATCTTGAAAAGCTGATGGGATTTTACTCTCTGCCAAAAAAGACGGAACAAGAGTTCAATAAAAATCAAAGAACAAAAAAGAAATCGTTCCGCACTGAATTTGAAAAATACGAGAACGATTATTTCAGGAAAAATCCGCCGATTGTAAAAGCTGATGAAACAAAGATTTTTCAGAAACTTATCAAAAATTCAAATAATCCGTTTTTTGTTCTGTTGCTTATAATTTTAAGACTGATGATAAGAAGACATCCGAAAAAACTGCTTGATAAAAAATATTTTTCTTTGCATAAACATTGCAAACAGAAATCCTATAAAACCCGTAAGCCGAACATACGAGAACAGCTTAAAAAATACGAAAACAAGTGCCTTATTGCAGGCAATATTCCATATAAAAATCTTATTTCCGCACAAGGTGAAAATTATCGTGTAAAACTTGCGTTATCGGCCGTACCAAAATTATATGCCTATCCTTTTTTCTTTTCGGCAAAGCTTTATAACGGATATGCCCTTGTAACCGTCAAAGCAAAAGACAAAATGCTTTTACAAAAAGCATTGGAAGTTGAAGACATACATTTGCTTGAAAGTCACAACAAACGCTATACTTCATTGGCTGATTATGACAATCTGAAACAAATTGCAAAACAGCTTGGTGTAAAGCCTGAGTTTCTTATAATTGAAAAAGAACAGCTTGCAAAGTTGAACGGAGAAAAGGACAGATTTGTTGCCTTGCCGACAAAGGACGGTAAAATTCGTCTTGTGTTTCTTCCACAGAACAAAGAGTATATTTTTAATTTGCTTTATCCTGAAAAGAAACAGGATAAAGAAGATGTTTTTTCAGTCAGCCGAAATTCAAAAGTGAACACAAGATTGAAGTCAGAAGCATTACTCGGCGGTCAAAAAATGCGTTACAGGACACTTACTAAAAATCAGGTTGAACAACTCTATTCTGAACAGGACACGAAAGAACTTTTTGCAGCTTTTAACAAAAACACACAAGATTACAATGTTGCATTTAAAGATTGTGATGAAGAAAAGATTGATACGGTTTTGAACAGAAAAAATACAGTTAAGAGGAAAAGATAAGAAAAAAGAATATGATTATGTGTTAAGCAGTGGTTATTGGGTATTATGTTAAAATACATAACAGTGTTATTTATATAAAACTCCGAAAGCGTTATGTTTTTGGAGTTTTATTGTATGTGTTCAAAAAAGTCAGATATAACATTAGCAACAACATAGTAATATACCATACTAACAGTGCTACAGAAATACTAATTATCTGATAATTAGTAGTATTCTGCTCTGTTATTCGTACACTTGCTCAAAAAAATATCTGAAATTTCAAATAAAATGTTGAAAATTTAGCAAATTTGTAATATTATATTTTAAGGAGAATTTTATTCATTATGCAAGACGATAAAGAAAGGATTGACTTTTATGTCTGTTACATATAAAAAACTCTGGAAAATGCTTATAGACAATAATATGAAGAAAAAAGATTTGCAACAGGCCGCAAATCTGACAAGCTATGCTATGCATAAATTGAGCAAAGATGATACAGTTACAACTGAGATACTTGAGAAGATTTGTATAGCTTTAAACTGTACTGTTGATGACATTATGGAATTTTCATCAGAAAATAAATTTTGATATAATTATATTGAATATTTTACGATAAATAACAAGGGTGGTTATATGATAGAAAAGACATATAGTGCAGGATTGGTTTCTCAATCATTCTGGTTTACTGAAATCAGGAAAGTTATTAAACAGATAAATGAAGGCAAGAGCGAAAGTGAAATTAAAAAAATATGTATTGAAGACAATCTTTTTTGTACATCAAATGAATACAGGGCAAAAAGAATTTACGGCTACATTATGAATCGTGTCAGACATCTTGAACAAGAATTGATAGATTTGTTTTTGAAATCGGATTTATCAACACAAAAAATTATAAATCTGGTTTCGATTTTAAGAAGCGACAGATTGTTTTTTGAATTTGTTTACGAAGTTTACAGAGAAAAAATCATTCTGGGCATTCCAAATATAAATATTTCTGATGTAAATATTTTCTTTGGCAACAAGGAAATTCAGGATGAAGTTATAGCAGGTTGGACAGACAGCACAAAAAAGAAATTACGCTCTTGCTATTTTAATTATATGACTGACGCTCATCTTATTACTGTCATAAATAAAGAAAAAAAAATAACGCCGCCAATTCTTGATAGTGCAGTTGAAAATTATTTAAAATCAGTTGGAGATTTTGCAATAGTAAAGGCAATTACAGGGGTGAATTAAATGCGTTCCATTGATGAAAGATTAAATAAATTAGAAGAAATTATACAGAAACCATCATTCAGAGAAAATAAAGGGCTTGGAAATGAAGTCGGATATTATATTTTTGACTACCCGGCAGAAAAAGAATTGTATGTCAGAGAAAGAATCGACTACATCAAGAAAAAGAATGAAACATCAAATGATGATTATAAAGTGGTTGTTTTTGATTTGTACGATATAGTCATTGATATTCTCAAGCAAAAGGGATACTTGGAAAAATGTTATCAGTTTGAAAAATCAAAGGGATTTGAACGAGTATCAAAATCAATAAGCAATATGCTGAGAATAACCTCATCGGACAGTTTGATTGTGAACTACATAAAGGAGAGCACACCTGATAAGGCGGTTGTATTTATCACCGGCATAGGCAAATGTTATCCGATACTGCGTTCACATACGGTGTTAAATAATCTTCACCAAGTCATTGACAATGTACCGGTTGTACTGTTTTATCCGGGAAATTATGACGGGCAGGAACTCGTCTTATTTGGAGAGATTAAAGACGACAACTATTACAGAGCGTTCAAGCTCGTAGATTAAGGAGAGCACAGTTATGATTATTAAGAATATGTTTTCAAAACCTATTGACAGAGATATTAAGGGCGTTATTAAAGTCGGACAGGATGACAACGCAAATATCAAGCAAGAACTTGAAGAATATGTTGTTACCCGTGAATTGCAAAAGCATTTTGCCGATTTCTTTTCCAGCTATAAAAAAGGCATTAACGGAAATACGGATAAAATGGGGGTTTGGATTTCCGGTTTCTTTGGAAGCGGTAAATCTCACTTCTTAAAGATTCTTTCCTACATTCTTGCAAATAAAGATGTCAGCGGTAAAAGAGCTATCGACTATTTTATAGATGACAACAAAATTTCTGACCCTATGGTACTCGCCGATATGAAATTGGCGACAACTGTACCTACCGATGTGGTTCTCTTTAACATTGACTCTAAAAGTGAAGTAAATGGTAAACAATCAAAGGTTGCCATTGTATCTGTTCTCCAGAATGTTTTCAATGAAATGCAGGGATTCAGCGGTTCAAACCCATTCCTTGCTGACTTGGAACGCAAACTCACCGAGGAAGGAAAATATGATTTATTCAAAGAAAAGTTCGCAGAGAGTTTCGGTTCTGAGTGGATTGAAGCTCGCAGCGACTTTGATTTCATTCAGGATGATGTCGTTGAAGTCCTTGATGAGATTGGCTTTATGAGTGTAGAAGCCGGTAGAAACTGGTGTGAAAAAGCTACCGGTGATTACAAATACAAGGTCGAGGATTTTGCTCTGCTTATAAAGAAGTACCTCGAAAGAAAAGGAAACAACCATCACATTGTGTTCTTGATTGATGAAATTGGTCAGTACATCGGCGATGACTCTAAGCTTATGCTTAATCTTCAGACTGTAACCGAAGATTTGGGTACTGCTTGTAAAGGTAAGGCTTGGATTGTAGTAACAAGCCAGCAGGATATTGATTCTATTACAAAGACAAAAGGCAACGACTTTTCAAAAATTCAGGGTCGTTTTGACACTCGTCTATCTCTTTCTTCTGCCAATGTTGACGAGGTTATCAAAAAGAGAATACTTGAAAAGAATGAATCGGGCAAGCAAACTCTTTGCCTCCTTTATGACGATAAGGCAACAGTCATAAAGAACCTCATCATATTTAATGATGGAGTTGAGAAAAAGCTATACTCAGGCAGAGATAACTTTGCAGATATTTATCCGTTTATTCCGTATCAGTTTAACTTGCTTGGCAGCGTTTTAACATCAATTCGTACACACGGAGCGTCGGGTAAACATCTTGCTGAAGGTGAGCGTTCTATGCTTGCTTTGTTCAAGGAGTCCGCTGTAAAGGTTATGAATGATGAGCCGGGTACTATTGTTCCGTTCAATATGTTCTACGATGCTCTTGAACAATTCCTTGACCACTCTCATAAGGGTGTTATTTCCCGTGCTTTGGATAACGAATATCTTAACCCAAATCACGATAGAGAGTGCTTTGATGTCAATGTGCTTAAAACCTTGTTTATGATTAAGTATGTCAAGGAAATCAAAGCAAACATTGAAAACATTACAAGCCTTATGGTTTCTAATGTAAATGACGACCGTATGGCACTTGCTCAGCAGGTCGAGGACACATTAAAGAGACTTGTCCGTCAGACTTTGGTTCAGAAAAACGGCGACATCTATGTTTTCCTGACCGATGAGGAGCAGGAAATCAACAGAGCTATTGAGTCTCAGAATGTGGATTCCGGAGAAGTTATTGCAAAAGTATCGGAAATGATTTTTGATGGTCTTTACGATGAAAAGAAGTATCGTTACCCTGCTTTCAACGGCAGATATGCTTTTGCGTTCAATCAGATTGTAGATGAAAAGCCTTATAAGGCAAATCAAAACAACGATATTACATTAAAAATTCTTACTCCAAACAGCGATGAGCGTTCAGACGAAACAACTATGAGGATTTTGTCCGGACAGTCAAGCTGTGTACTTGTTGTGCTTCCTGATGACAGAGCGTTCCTTGATGAAATCCGTTCTGCTTTGCAGATTGAGAAATTCATTCGTCACGATGCTACGAATACCGTCATAAAGTTTGAAAGCATAAAGGAAGCCAAGAAGGTTGAAATGCGTGAGAGAAACGAAGCAGCAAAACTATTCCTTTCAGAAAGTCTTAAAAATGCAGACATATATGTAAACGGAGATAAGGTACAGACTAACTCCAAAGAAATTTCAACACGCATCAATGAAGCTCTCGGAAAGTTGGTCGCAAGTGTATATCATAAACTTTCTTATATAGATACTGCAATGAGCGAAACGGATATTCGCTCATTGCTCAAGAATAACGGTCAACAGCTCACTCTTGACGGAACAAAATCCACAAAGAATGAGCTGGCTCTCCACGATGTTAATGACTATATTGCCTTGAATACGCAAAGACATACGAAAACCTCTATGAAGTCCATTTTGGAACGCTTCTTAAAAGCTCCTTATGGATTTGTTGAAGTGGATGTTCAATGGCTGGTCGCTAAGCTGTTCAAAGACGGCGAAATCGGAATGTTTGTCAATAACGAAGCCGTTACCCTCTTATCCAAGAGCGAGGAGGAAATCATTCGCTATCTGACACGCAAAGAGTTCAATGAAAAGTTAATGACCGAAAAGCGTGTAAAAGCAAACGAAAAGCAGAAAAAGTCAGTTCGTGAAGTGATGAAAGAATTGTTCAATGTTACTTCCGCAAGCGACGATGACGACGCAATAATGAAGAGCTTTTTGGGTTACGCTTCTAATTTGAAAAATGACCTTGAGAAACTTGAAATTCATTATTCCACACAGCCTGCTTATCCCGGAAAACAGGTTGTTGCGTCCGGCAAGAAGTTAATGACAGAAGTTCTGCAAATGAAATACTCAAACGAGTTTTTCACAGGAGTTAACAGCAAAAAGGATGACTATTTTGACTTTGCAGAAGATTACGAGCCGCTTAAAAAATTCTTCGCCGGTGAGCAGAAAGACATTTTTGACAAAGCTCTCAAGTTGATGAAGATTTATGATGACAGTAAGACTTTCATTGTAGATAGTCAGATTGAGGATGTTGTTGGCGACATCAAGGCAATACTCAAGAAAACAGCCCCTTATGGTGAAATATTCAAATTGCCCGACCTGTTGAATAGCTTCATCGACTTATATGGCAAACTTCTCTCTGATATGCAAAAGCCAATCGACGCTGCCATTGATGAAGCAAGAAAACGAGTCTTTGAAGAACTTGAAGGCAAAAAGTGTCACGATAAGTTGGCAAACAAGTATGTTGATTTGTTCCGTGAAATTCACGAAAAAGCAATACACTGCAATAATGTTGCGACATTGCAGAATATTAAAATCGAATCCGATGCTCTCAAGGTTCGTTGCTTAAACGAAATCAACAAAGAAGAAACCAAGATTGTCGCAGAAGAACAGGCGGCTAAAAATGCCGGTAACAATGAGACAGGAGATACTGATACTCCCGCTGTTCCAGTTCGACCTGTCAAGAAAAAGAAAACCGTCAGCATTAAATCCATAAATAATGCGGCTACTTGGCAGATTGAAAACGAAGAAGATATTAAATATTATCTTGATGAACTCAAAACTAAATTGATGGATACTCTTGAAGAAGACACGATTATCAATATTGAGTTCTAATTGAGAAGAACTTTTCCACAGACTATAAAATTATGGAGGACATGCGATGAACAAAACAGCGATAAAAAACTTCGCAGTATGGGCGAGGCAGAAGTTAATCGATGATATTAAATATAAAGCCGGTATGCTCGGTATTACCGAAAACGGAATTGCCGAGAAATTGCCTCAGTCAACAGCCGACTTGCATTTCTATGATATTGGTACAAAGAATTACTCTGAAATATCAGGCATTGAAATCAAACAGCGTGAAGCACTTGTAAAGGCAATTAAGACAAGAGAACGCAGTTTAAAAAATTATAAAGAAACCTTTGAAAATGTTGTTGAAGAAGTTGCTTATACTTGGTTCAACCGTCTTATCGCAATTCGCTTTATGGAGGTAAATGACTATTTACCTTCGGGTGTTCGTGTGCTTTCTTCCGAAAACAAAGCAAAAAATGAACCTGACTTTGTTACTTCTCCGTTTGACACCGATTTAGAGTTTACACCCTATGAACAGGATAGAGTTATCCAATTAAAGGACGAAAACAAACTTGACGAACTGTTCCGTATGCTTTTTATAAAACAGTGCAACAAGTTACACGATATTTTGCCTGAACTGTTTGAAACAACAGACGATTACACAGAATTACTGCTCACTATATCCTTCACAGACAAAGATGGTATTGTCTATCGCCTTGTTCACGATATTGATGAAGACGATTTTAACATTGATAAAGAAGGTCAGGTTGAAATTATCGGCTGGATGTATCAATACTATAACATTGAACCAAAGGATAAAGTTTTTTCTCGTCCGTCAGGACAGAAAATCCGCAAAGAGGATATTCCTGCGGCTACTCAGCTTTTTACTCCTGACTGGATTGTTAGGTATATGGTCGAAAACTCAGTTGGTCGTATTTGGATTGAGGGACACCCTAACGATAGCTTGAAAGACTCTTGGAAATATTACATTGACGAAGCAGAGCAAGAGCAACAAGTTGTTGCAAAACTTGAAGAAATCAAAGCAACTTATAAAGGATTAACTCCTGAGAAAATCAAGGTAATCGACCCTTGTATGGGTAGTGGACA
>JAQXZA010000118.1 GCA_029226955.1 Clostridia bacterium
GACCTGAATTTTTTAGCGTATGACAAGCATAGTGATAAGTTGGTGATAATGGCAGGAAAAGACCTTAATCAGAATAAAATTCTGATTTACGATTTAAACGGAGATTTGATTAAAAGCATTTTACCGCAAAAAAACGGGTACTTTTATGATATGAAAATCGACAGTATAGGTTATATTACTGTTAAATGCAATATAAACAGAGAAATTATATATTATGAGTTGAACGGAATTGATTTAAAAGCAGATATATTGAGATGAAAACAGAAATACAAACAATGCCGGATAAGTAATTTTTATGTAAAAACATTTGATAGATATATATTTTACTTGATTATTCTTTTTTTGTTGTTTATAATAATATCATAATATTTTATGTTGAATTACATTGGAGGATGGCGAAAATGGAAAAGAAAGCAATAGCAGTTTTGACAAGCGGTGGAGATGCACCTGGAATGAATGCCGCAGTAAGAGCAGTAACAAGAGCGGCTCTTGCAAAGGGTATGCGTGTACTCGGAGTACGCAGAGGATATAACGGTCTTTTGAACGGCGATGTTTTTGAAATGAATCTCCGCAGTGTTTCAGATATTATTCACAGAGGCGGTACTGTACTCTATACTGCCCGCAGTCTTGAAATGCTTACACCAGAGGGACAGAAGAAAGCCGCTGACACCTGTCGTCAGCTCGGCATTGTCGGCGTTGTTGTAATCGGCGGTGACGGTTCATTCAAGGGTGCAAGAGCATTGTGCAGAGAGGGAATACTTTGTATCGGTATTCCTGGTACTATCGACAACGATATTGCAAGCAGTGATTATACAATCGGCTTTGATACAGCTATGAATACCGCTATGGAAATGATTGACCGTATCCGTGACACAGCACAGTCACACGACAGATGTAGTGTTGTTGAAGTAATGGGCAGAAGATGTGGCGACATAGCACTTGAAACAGGTATTGCTGTCGGTGCAAGTGCAATTCTTGTGCCTGAGGTTCCGTTTGACTTGCAGAAAGACGTTATCGACCGTATGATGCAGACAAGAAAAACAGGCAAACAGCATTTCATTATCATTGTTGCTGAGGGTATCGGCGGCGTCAGTGAAATCGCAAAGGAAATTGAAGAAAAAACAGGTATCGAAACAAGAGCAACAATTCTCGGACACGTTCAGCGTGGCGGTTCGCCGACAATCCGTGACCGTGTTGTTGCAAGTCAGATGGGTTACAAAGCTGTTGAGCTTATCAGCAACGGAATAGGCAACCGTGTTGTAGTAATGAAAGACAACCATATTGTTGACTACGATATAACAGAGGCTCTCAATATGGAACGCAAATTCAACAAAGAGCTTTACGACATTGCCCTCAGCATTTCTATTTAAATGCAGAGTGTAAAATGCAAAATGCAGAATTATTTATGGTGCGGAAACTGACTACCGCATATCATAGACTTTGAACGCAATTATGAATTATGCATTATGAATTATGAATTAGTAAAGAGGTGGTAGCTGTGAGTCCTGACCCTTATGGGAAATATAATTCAGAAAAGTTAGTCACAGGACGCACAGCGTGTTTTCTGCGTCCTTGATACAGGAAAGGACGGATTTTATGGTCAATTTCTATAAGACTGTAAACGGCAGAATACAGGAAATAGAAGAATATGAGGTCGGCTGTTGGGTAAACTGTATTGCACCTGACGATGAAGAAGTGCAGTATCTGTTGAATTTTTTTGATATACCGCCTGAACTTCTCCGCTCGGCACTTGACGAGGAGGAGTCGTCACATATAGATAACGAGGACGGTACAACGCTGATTATTATTGACATTCCTGTTGTCGAAAAGGTTTCAAAAAACATCACCTATTCAACAATGCCAATCGGTATAATGATTACCGAAAATAATGTCATAACCGTTTCATTGCGTGAAAATCCTATTCTCAGCGAACTCTCAGAGGGTGTTGTAAGAAATGTTATGACAAGCTACAAAACCCATTTTGTACTTCATATTATGTTGCGTATGGCGACAAAATACCTGCAATACCTTAAACAAATTGACAAAATAAGCAACCGTATTGAGCGTGAACTCAGAAAATCCGCAAAAAACAAGGAACTTAATCAACTGCTTGACATTGAAAAGTCCCTTGTATATTTTTCGTCGTCTTTGAAGTCAAACGAAATAACGCTTGAAAAAATTATGCGTGGCAGATATATAAAACTGTATGAAGAAGACCAGGATTTGCTTGAAGACGTGCTTATCGAGATTAAACAGGCGGTCGATATGGCTGGAATTTATCTCAACATTTTGAACGGTACACTTGATGTATTTGCGTCGATTATTTCTAACAACCTTAATGTCGTAATGAAAATTCTTGCGTCACTCACGCTGATTGTATCCGTTCCGACGGTTATTTCAGGTCTTTACGGAATGAATATCGAGGGCGGCTTGCCGTTTGATAATTTCTGGTGGTTTCCGATTGTATTGTCGGCGGTGCTTATGTTCATAATGTACCTTATACTCAAAAAGAAAGATATGTTTTGATAATGCGTAATGCGTAATTCGTAATGCGTAATTATTGAAACTGAATTTTTACACAAAATATAAAACCTCACTGTAAAGATATTTTACGGTGAGGCTTTTTGTTTCAGATATTCAGATTATGTCACGGATATTGTCAAGTACGGCACTGATTACTTCTGCACGGTTGAATGGCGTTACAAAGTAAAAGCCGTCAGCGTGTGGACGCATAATTCTGCAAAGTTCAGAAGCAATCTGTATGCCGACTGCCGTTGATTCCTCACGGCTCATATCGGGTTTAAAGCGGTCAACTAATTCCTGTGGAATAGTCATTCCCGGAACTTCATTTTTCATAAAGTTTGCGTTTCTGTAACTCACCATAGGCATAATTCCTACAAGAACTTTTACACCTTTTGAGCGAGCCTGTTCAATAACAGGTATTGCCTTTTCAGAGAATACCGGCTGTGTAAGTACAAATGTTGCACCGCCGATTATTTTTTTATTGAGATGTTTCAGCGAAAATTCAGGATTTCTTGCCATAGGGTCAAACGCACCACCTATTGCAATAGGATTTTCCGCAAAAACATCTTCATTCATCTGATGAATAAGCGTCATAAGCTGTGTTGAACCTATGTTGAATACTGGCTTAATAACACCACGGTCTGTTTCAGCAATGTGGTCGCCCGTAACCGCAAGAACCGCTCTGATTCCTTCACTATAAGCACCTAAAAGTGCGGAACGAAGTGCATTTATATTTTTGTCACGACAGCATATATGGGGGAGAGTATCTATTTCGACTTCACGCTTAATTCTTGCCGAACATACGACAGAGTCCATTTTTGCGTGACCGAGCGGAGAGTCCGAAACCGTTATTATATCAACACCGCTGTTTTTGAGGATTTTTGCACCGTTAATCAGCTTTGTAAGGTCGGCATTATTCGGTGGGTCAAGTTCAGCGGCAACGACGAATTTGTTTTCGGTAAGCTGTGATGAAAAGGCAGCTTTTTTTGGTTCGGCTTTTTTGAATGATGTGATATTTTTGTGTGGTGTTTTCGGCGAGTTTTCGAGTGTTTCACCGAGTAGTTTTATAAAGTCGGGATTTGTTCCGCAACAGCCGCCAAGTGCTGAAACACCAAGCGAACCGAATCTTGCTGTCTGTTCAGCAAAAGACATAGGTGTAGCTGTG
>JAQXZA010000119.1 GCA_029226955.1 Clostridia bacterium
TACATAAAGGCAATTATTTGTCTTTTTCATCAGCAACACTTCCTTTATTTTCTGAACTTTCCTTATATAATTACTATACAATAATTTTTATAAAGTGTAAATGTCTATTTTAATATTTTTAATATTATTGCTTACTATATAAAAAAAGCCTTGAAAAATCAAGGCTTTTCCGAGTGAATATTTTTGGTGCCGGTAACCGGACTTGAACCGGTACGGTATCGCTACCGAGGGATTTTAAGTCCCTTGCGTCTGCCAATTTCGCCATACCGACATTTGATTAACATTTAAATTTTATCATTTTTTTATCTTCAAGTCAAGTATTTTTGAAAATTTTATTTCCGACTTTTAATTTTTAAATATTTTTAACTGAAATTTTTGCTTAAATCTTGTTGTTATCTGTATTCTGTGTTAAAATAAAAACTATTCTATTATAAAATGCGTGACTGCATATTTTTTAAAGGAGAATGTAATAATGACACAGGAACAAATTTGTATGGCGATTACAATAGTCGCCTATCTGCTTATTGTTCTCGGCATAGGCGTTTGGTTTGCCCGAAAGAACAATACAGTAGATGACTTTTATCTCGGCGGACGAAAACTCGGGCCTTTTGTAACGGCAATGAGTGCCGAAGCGTCAGATATGAGCAGTTGGCTGCTTATGGGACTGCCGGGTGTTGCGTATCTTACGGGACTTGCTGACGCTGTATGGACAGCAATAGGACTTGCAATAGGCACATATATAAACTGGCTTGTCGTTGCAAAGCGTTTGCGTAATTATTCGGTAAAAACAAATTCTATCACTATTCCGGAATTTTTCTCGAACCGTTTCCGTGAGGACAAAAAAATCCTTATGGCTCTTGCGGCACTGATAATTATTATTTTCTTCGTGCCTTATACTGCCTCAGGCTTTGCCGCTTGCGGAAAACTTTTCGGAACGATTTTCGGTGTTGAGTATCACGTTGCTATGGTTGTCAGTGCCGTAATAATCGTAGGTTATACTTGTGTCGGCGGTTTTCTTGCCGCAAGTACAACCGACCTTATCCAAAGTATTATAATGACCATTGCATTATTTATTGTGTTCGGATTTGGTATCGCAAATGCCGGAGGTTTTGACGCTGTTATAAAAAATGCACAGTCACTGCCGGGATATTTCAGCCTTACCGAAACATACAACGCTGAAACCAATACATCAAGCCCTTACGGCTTTATCACAATAATATCAACTCTTGCGTGGGGACTCGGATATTTCGGTATGCCGCACATTCTCCTCAGATTTATGGCAATAGAGGACAGCAAAAAACTCAAAATGTCAAGACGTGTTGCAACAATATGGGTTGTTATTTCTCTTGCGGTAGGTGTTCTTATCGGTGTAATAGGTCTTGGAATGGTTTCAGCAAACGCTCTTGAACCGCTCAGCGACCCTGAAACAGTTATTATGCAGATTGCAAATCTTCTCGGACAGAACGGAGTCCTTGCCGCACTTATTGCCGGTCTTATTCTTGCCGGTATTCTTGCAAGTACAATGTCAACGTCAGATTCACAGATGTTGGCGGCATCTTCCGGTGTATCGGAAAACATCATAGGCGGACTTTTCGGAATAAAAACATCACAGAAAACCTCAATGCTTATAGCAAGAATTACACTTCTTGTTATTGCCGCTGTTGCCGTAATTATTGCGTGGGATAAGGACAGTTCTGTATTTATGATTGTATCGTTTGCGTGGGCCGGCTTTGGTGCAACATTCGGACCAGTTGTACTTGCGTCACTTTTCTGGAAACGTGTCAATAAATGGGGTGCATTAGCCGGAATGATAAGCGGCGGAGTTATGGTATTTGTATGGAAATACTTAATCCGTCCTCTTGGCGACGTATGGAATATATATGAACTTCTTCCGGCTTTCATTGTTGCGTGTATAGCCATTGTTGTTGTAAGCCTTTTGACAAAAGCACCGTCAAAAGAAATAGTTGACGAATTTGAAGCAGTTAAGAAAATGAACTGATTTTATAATTTTTTTGCTTGATTATTCGGACAAACTAATGTAGAATATAATAACACTTCAAATCAAAAAAGAAAGGAAGATATTATGTCAAAAAATCCTGTTGTTACAATTACAATGGAAAACGGCGACATTATCAAAGCTGAACTTTATCCCGAAATTGCACCTAATACTGTCAATAATTTTATAAGCCTTATAAACAAGAAATTCTATGACGGACTTACTTTCCACAGAGTTATATACGGCTTTATGATACAGGGCGGCTGTCCTGAGGGAACAGGCACAGGCGGCCCCGGCTACCACATCAAAGGCGAATTTTCACACAATGGCTTTGAAAACAACCTTAAACATACTGAGGGTGTTCTTTCAATGGCTCGTGCAATGAACCCGAACTCAGCCGGTTCACAGTTCTTTATTATGCACAAAAACGCTCCGCACCTTGACGGCGAATATGCCGCTTTTGGTAAAGTTATCGAGGGTATGGACATAGTAAACAACATAGCCGAATGTGACACTGATTTCGGCGACAAGCCGCTTGACCCACAGGTTAT
>JAQXZA010000120.1 GCA_029226955.1 Clostridia bacterium
TCCCAATCAAATGGGATATAGGGTGTGCGTTGCACCCGTTTGTAGTAAACATAGCTTAAACTATGTTGAACAATAAAGAAAAATATTTTTAATAAAATCTTTTATAAATTTTATTGTTTTTAATATTTTTTATAACGTAATGATTTTAGTATTTTTGAAAGAAAGAGAATTTTTATGATGAATAAAAAAGGCAAATTTATTGTTTTTGAGGGGCTTGACGGTTCGGGCAAGGGTACTCAGATAAATCTTCTTGTACAGCAAATGCAAAAAGACGGACGAACTGTTTTTCAGACGGCAGAACCTACATTTTCGTCTGTCGGCGGAATTATCCGTGACGCACTCGGCGGATTTCAAAAGCGTGACGCTTATGAAATGTCGGCACTGTTTCTGACGGACAGAATTTTTCATAACATAAACGAAAAAAACGGCATTAAGCAGTTTTTGGACAAGGGCGTTGATGTTGTGTGTGACAGATATTATTATTCGTCTTTTGCATATCAGGGCATTGACGCAAATCTTGAATGGGTAATGAAAATGAACCTTGAATGTGAGGAAATTCTTAAACCCGATATTTGCATTTTTCTTGATGTCGATACAAGCCTTTGTGATGAACGCATAGCAAAAAACCGCCTTGAAAGAGAAATTTACGAAAATAAAGCCGTTCTCGAAAAAATACGAAAAAGATTTTTTGATGTTTTTGAACTTTTAAAGGACAGCGAAAACATAAAAATCGTTGATGCCGCACGACCTGTTTCTGAGGTGTCAGCCGATGTTATAAAAATTTATAATGATATAAAGGAGAACTGAAATGGACTACCATATCAACACAAAATGCGTACAGTCAGGCTATGAGCCAAAAAACGGCGAACCCCGTATTGTTCCGATTGTGCAGAGTACAACATATAAATACGATTCTGCCGCAACTCTCGGAAAACTTTTTGACCTTGAAGAAGACGGTTTCTTTTATACCCGTCTTTCAAATCCGACACTCAGTGCCGTTGCCGCAAAAATTGCCGCTCTTGAAGGCGGTGTAGGTGCAATGCTTACAGCGTCAGGTCAGGCGGCAAGTATGATGTCAGTAACAAATATCTGTCACGCTGGTGACCACGTTGTATGTGCAAGTGCAATTTATGGCGGTACATTCAACCTTTTCAATAAGTCACTCCGTGAACTTGGAATTGACTTTACATTCGTTAAGCCTGACGCAACGGAAGAAGAAATTGAGGCGGCTTTTCAGGATAATACAAAGTGTGCATTTATTGAAAGCGTTTCCAATCCGTCGCTTGATGTTGCTGATGTAGAGCTTTATGCAAATGTTGCACACAGACACGGTGTACCGCTTATCGTTGACAATACATTCCCGACACCTGTCAATTTCAGACCGTTTGAATGGGGTGCTGACATTGTAACACACTCAACCTCAAAATATATGGACGGTCACGCTGCCGCACTTGGCGGAGTTATAGTTGACAGCGGTAATTTTGACTGGACAAACGGAAAATTTCCGGCATTTACAGAACCTGACGAATCATATCACGGTGTAATTTACAGTGAAAAATTCGGCAAAGCCGCATATATAACCAAAGCAATGACACATCTTATGCGTGACTATGGGGCTCAGCAAAGTCCGCAAAATGCTTTTCTGCTTAATCTCGGACTTGAAACACTGTTTTTGCGTATGGAACGTCACTGTTCAAATGCTCTTACTCTTGCAAAATACCTTGAAAAGAGTGAAAAAGTTGAATGGATAAATTATCCCGGACTTGAAAGCAACAAATATTATGAGCGTGTAAAGAAATATATGCCAAACGGCTGTTGCGGTGTAATTTCATTCGGCGTAAAGGGCGGTCGTGAGGCGGCAATGAAGTTTATGGACAGCCTTAAACTTGCAAATCTTGTTGTGCACGTTGCCGACGCTCGTACAAGCGTTTTGCACCCGGCAAGCACAACACACCGTCAGCTTAATGACCAACAGCTTGCTGACTGCGGTGTAACACCTAACCTTATAAGAATGTCAGTCGGTATTGAATATATTGACGACATTATTGCAGATGTTGAACAGGCACTTGCAAAAATCTGATTTTCATTTATAAAAAACAAATTCCCGATACAATCATAATTCTGACTGTATCGGGAATTTTTATAAATGCAGAATGTTAAAGTCAATTCGACTGTTTGATTTTTTTGTTTGCGTTGTGCTGTTCTTTGAGAAGACCGAATATTTCCGAGAGTTTCGGCGGCTTGCCGTACATAAGAACGCCAAGTCTGTAAATTGCTGCTGCAAGAAGTCCCAAAAGATAAATTGAAACTACCTGTATGCCGATTGAGAGAAGTATCTCCCAAAATGCGACATTCGACATTGCAATTCTCGTAAACATTGCGATAGGTGCAGTAAACGGAATGTATGAACATACTATCATAAGTATGCTGTCAACAGAACCTGAATTAAGTGAAACAATTACGATTATAAACGCAATGACAAACAAAAGCATAACAGGTGTTATAAGTGTGTTTAAATCCTCTGACCTTGACGCAAGCGAGGAAAGAGCCGCAAGAAGAAACGCATAAATGAAATATCCCAGAATAAAGAATATCAGTGCATAAATAACCGTTGAAACAGGGAATGAAATAAATGACGATATTTCATTCGGCAAAGATGAGGCTGTTATTGTGCTTACTGAGGCAACACCGACAGCGGCAATCAATACAAGTTGAGTTAAACCCGCAAGTCCTGAACCTATTACCTTGCCGAACATAAGGTGCGACGGCTTTGCACAGGTGATGAGCATTTCCATTGCCCTTGAATTTTTTTCTGTAATAACGCTGTTTGAAACAAGCTGTCCATACATAATTATTGCCATATACAGAACCATTATGAGAACGTATGTTGAAATGTAGTTCTTTGTCTGGTCTGTTCCCGTTGATACGGTCTTTGAGGTTACATCAACATTTAATATTTTTCCTGCCTGTTCTGACGAAAGTCCGTATTCAGAAAGTGCGTTGATTTTATATATTGATTTGATAATTTCTGAAACAGTCATACTTGTTTCATCAAACATTGAGTTGTTTCTTGTGATGTATGTATATGACAGTGGCTGGTCAATAATAACCGCAAAATCATAGTCCTGACTGTCAACCTTTTCTTCAATCTGAGAAGTGTTTTCGTCGGTTATTTTTATGTCATAGTCGCTGTAAGCCGCCGAAAATTCGTCTTTTATCAGCTTGTTGTCCTTGTATGCCGTATTACATACAGCAATAACAGGCTTTTCCTCTGTTTCATCACTTTCGCCTGATGATGTGGCAATACTCATAATTATAGCCGGTAAAAACGACATAAGAAGTATCATTGCGATAAGTATTATTGTTACTGCAATAAATGCCTTGTTTTTTATGCACGAAAGATACTCAAACTTAAATACCTGAAAAATATGTTTCATATTCCGTCCTCCGTATATTCAACAAAGATGTCATTGAGTGACGGCTCGCAAACCTTAAAGCAGTCAATATCAAAACCGTTGTCGGCAAGTGCTGTCATAATGCGGTTTTTAAATCCGGCATTTTTCAGCTTGATTATTACGGTGTTTTCTTCGTCCTTGCTGACATTTGCACTCTCAATGCAGTCAGATGTTTTTTGTATGACAAAAGATGAGATTTTGTCATACTGACTTGAAGTAATTGCGATTGTGTCACGTGGATATTGTCTTTTTATTTCGGAAATTCTGCCGTTAAGAACAATTTTTCCGCCGTTAAGTATTGCGATAGAGTCACAAAATTCCTCTATGTAGTTCATCTGATGACTTGAAAAAAGCACTATTGCACCGCCGTCAATCATTTCTTTGATAACGTCTTTTAAGAGCATTGCATTAACCGGGTCAAGTCCAGAAAACGGCTCGTCAAGTATTACAAGGTCAGGATTGCACATAAGCGTTGCGGCAAGCTGAATTTTCTGTTGATTGCCCTTGCTGAGAGTTTCAAGTTTTTTGTTCTTGTAATCACTCATACCCATTCTTTCAAGCCAGTGGTCACAGGCGTCTTTTGCCTCTTTTTTTGACAGACCTCTCAGCATTGCAAGATACATAAGCTGTTCTGTAATAATCTTTTTCGGATAAAGACCTCTTTCTTCGGGAAGATAGCCTATCTGAAATTTATTGCGGTCAATCGGTTTTCCGTCAATAAGAACCTCGCCGCTGTCGGCAAGAAATACTCCCATAATAATTCTGATGGTTGTTGTTTTTCCGGCACCGTTTCGTCCTAAAAGTCCGAGTGCCTTTCCGCTTTGTGCCGAAAAGCTGATGTTTTTCAGAACTTCCTTTTCGCCAAAGCTCTTGACAACGGACTGAACTTTAAGTTCCACTTTCAACATTCCCCCTTGAATGTATTTTTTAAGATTTTTGCATTTCTATATTATCCTATATTTTTACTGTTGTCAATAACTATGAAATATCTATAAAAAATGATACAAAAAATATACAATTTTGTATATGAACGTTGACGAAATTATTTATATGTGATAGAATAATGTAAAAATATGGAAGTTGGGTGTGTATTATGAAAGGCGAGAACAGTTTAAAAATTTTATATACGATTGAGGCTTTGTACAGAAAAAGCGATGAAAATACTTATATAACTGCCAATGATATTATCGAGTATCTTAAAGGATATGGAATCACGGTTGACAGAAAATCAATATACGGATATATCAATATTCTTTCCGGCATATATGGAATGGACATAGAAAAAGACAGAAAGCAAGGCTATCTGCTTTTATCCAGAATATTTGACCTTGCCGACCTGAAAATGCTTGCCGACGCTTTGTGTTCGTCAAGATTTATTTCCCGTGATAAAACAAAGGAAATAATAGAAAAACTCGGCAAGCTGACAACGGAAAAAAATGCCAAGCAACTTCAAAGAGAGATTTTTGTTGAAAATGCCGTAAAATCCGACAATCATTCTGTTCCGTATAATATTGACCATATTCATAAGGCAATTAACGAAGATAAACGTGTTACATTTAAGTATTTCAGCTTTGATGTGGATTTTTCCAGCTTTTATAAGTTCAAAAAGAAATACCGTACCTATGATGAGGGAGAACACAAGGGAGAGATAAAAATATACGAACAGAGTCCGTTTGCACTTGTATGGAAGAATGAAAATTATTATATGCTGTCATACGACGATGAAAAGCAAGATGTCAGGACTTTTCGTGTGGATAAAATGGAGAATGTGGAAGTTGTGAACAAAGAAAGAGCCGGAAGTGATGTATTTAAAGATATAGACATACAAAAATACGCAAATACGGCTTTTTCAATGTTCAGCGGCGATAAAATAGAAATCGAACTCCGTGTAAAAAACAAACTTGCGTCAGTTATACTTGACCGTTTCGGAAATAATATAAGGAGAGTACATAAAAGCGACGACGAACACTTTCAGTTTTGTACCGAAATTCAGCGTAGTGATATGTTTTTTGGCTGGATTAGCGGTTTTGGTGACGGAATAGAAATTGTGTCGCCAAAAGATTTAAGAGAGGAATACAGGGAATATCTTTCAGGTGTTATGAAAATGTATGAGTAATTTCATTTTACTTCTTCAAAATAAATATTCTGTTCCATAAATGCTTTTTTTGTCTGAAATGTCACAATTATAACACAAAAGCAGTTTTGCGTATGCGGATTCATTCGATATATTATAAAGCGGTATTGCATCGTTTTTTATTAAAATATTGCTTGTTTCATACAGTGCGGAATTTTTGTCCTTGAATGACGCACAGTAAAAGTCAATATCGGCTTTTTTGCATTTTTCAAGAAATGCAAGGGCGGAATTTTCACCGTCAGTTTTTGCCGTTGATGAATGATAGGTTATATGCAGTACAGCACCTATGTTGCCGTTAAGATTTATTGACGAATAGTTCATTGACGGATAAGGGCGAATCATAAGAACATCTTTTTTTAAAGACAGTCTGTTTGTTATAGGCTGTCTTTTTTTGTATATTTCATAAAGTGACGGTGAAAGCGGATTTTTCACGAATGTATTATTTTTGACTGTACCAAAACACATACCGTCAAATGACGAAAATTTATCATTAAATCTGTCAGCCTCGTTTATTCTTGTGGGAAGATACACAGAACAAAAGTCGTCGCCCTCGTTTGCAAATACGGTAAAAATTCCACGTTCAAGCGTTTTAATGAGAATAACAGCGGAATGAATATTTATCAGTGCATTACTTCTTGTGTCGTCGGGAACATAATTGCTTGCGGTAATTATGACGGGAATTTCAAGATGACAAAGACACATTGAAAGCATTGCCGAAGAATAAGACAATGTGTCACTGCCGTGAGTTATTATTATTCCGTCATAGCTGGAAATATCGGTTTCGAGGATTGTATTGACGAGAATTTCCCAGTGGGATTTATCTAAATTCTCACTGAGAATATTAAGTGGCTGTTTTATGTCAAAAACACAGTCGTCATTGTATTTTTGATTGTAAAGTTCAATTAAACGGCATTTTTTGTCTTTGTCGGTGCTGATAACACCGTCTGTCATAATACTGCCTATTGTGCCGCCTGTAAGCAAAAGAAGAATTTTTGTCATAGCTTACCTCCGTGCTTTGTGATACAATATTGCTTATGCTTGAAAAATTTATGTAATAAGTTAACCGAATATTAAAATTTTTCTGATATAATAAAAATATTATACTTTATTATTATCGGCTTTTCAACAAAGCGTTAAACAGGAGAATTACTATGTCCGAAAATTTTGTAGAACATACGCTTAAACCGATTTTTGACGGCAATTCAAAAATTCTGATACTTGGAACAATGCCGTCACCAAAATCAAGACAAAATAATTTTTATTACGGCAATCCGCAGAACCGTTTCTGGAAAGTTATGGCGGATATTTTCAACGAACCATTACCACAGAATAATGAACAGCGTGAAAATTTTATGCTGTCGCACGGAATAGCATTGTGGGACGTGCTGAAATCCTGTAATATTGACGGTGCAGACGACTCAACAATAAAAAATCCCGTGCCGAATGACCTTAATTCTGTTATTTCTCAGACAAAAATTAAAACGGTATTCACAACAGGCAAAAAAGCCTATTCTCTGTATAACCGTTTTTGCAGAAAATCAACAGGCATAGACGCAATTTCACTGCCGTCAACAAGTCCGGCTAACTGCCGTCATTACACTTATGAGGATATTTTACGTGAATACTCTGTTTTGCTTGCTTATATTTAGCGTTTTGTGCTATACTTAATGTACATTTTTATATATTTTTGGATTAAAATTAAAATGTATAACTTGTCTGATAACATTTTGTGATATGGAGGTAATAAGCCTATGAAATTTATTTCGTGGAATGTAAACGGACTTCGTGCCTGTATGCAGAAAGGCTTTATTGATTTTGTAAATTCTCAGAGTGCGGATTTTGTGTGCGTTCAGGAAACAAAAATGCACGAAAGTCAGGCGGAAGTTCCGCTTGAAAATTACAACAAATATTTTTGCAGTGCCGAAAAAAAGGGATATTCAGGAACAGCCGTATTCACACCGCATACACCGCTGTCGGTTACATACAACGGTATGAATATTGACGAACACTCACACGAGGGCAGAATGATAACAGTAGAAATGGAGAATTTCTATCTTGTTAATGTCTATACGCCTAACGCAAAAGACGGACTTTTACGCATTGATTACCGTATGCAGTGGGAAACCGATTTGCGTAAATATCTTATGGAACTTGACAAGACAAAGCCTGTAATTTATTGTGGTGACCTTAACGTTGCACACAACGAAATAGACCTCAAAAACCCGAAAACAAACAGGGGTAATGCGGGATTTTCCGATGAAGAACGTGGGAAAATTTCCGAATTGTTAAATTCAGGCTTTACGGACAGTTTCCGCTATCTTCACCCCGACGAAACAGGCAGATACAGTTGGTGGTCATACCGTTCTAATGCAAGAAAGAACAATGCAGGCTGGCGTATCGACTATTTTATAGTATCGGACAGAATAAAGGAAAAAATCACACGTGCTGATATACTGTCAGATGTTTATGGAAGTGACCACTGTCCAGTTGTGCTTGAAATTGATATATAATATTGTATGGCTGGTGCTTTGCACATTTAATTACGCATTACGCATTACGAATTACGAATTGATTAAGAGGGGAGCTTTGACAATATGATACAGGTAGAAAACCTGACGAAAAAATACGGAAAGAATGTTGCACTTGATAATGTCAGTTTTTCACTTGAAGACGGAGATATTCTCGGATTTTTAGGGCCTAACGGTGCCGGAAAATCAACAACTATGAATATCATTACAGGATATATTTCAAGTGATTCAGGCGTTGTGAAGATAGACGGAATTGACATACTCGAAAATCCCGCTGAGGCAAAGAAAAAAATAGGCTATCTTCCCGAAATTCCGCCGCTTTATAATGAAATGACGGTGCAGAAGTATCTTGAATTTATGTTCAATCTGAAAAAGGTGCGACTGCCTATGAAAGAACACATCAACAAAATATGTCAGATGGTAAAAATATCTGATGTACAGGACAGAATAATAAAACACCTGTCAAAAGGCTACTGTCAGCGTGTCGGACTTGCACAGGCACTTTTAGGCGACCCACCTGTGCTTATTCTTGATGAGGCTACCGTCGGACTTGACCCGAAACAGATAATTGAAATAAGAAAACTCATAAAGGAACTCGGCAAAAAACATACGGTAATTCTGTCGTCGCACGTTCTGTCTGAGGTTCAGGCGGTATGCGACAAAATCGTTGTGATAAACAACGGAAAAATCGTCGCTGATGATTTTACTTCAAAATTTATGCAGTCGGGTTCTGACACAAAGAGTCTGAAACTTGTCATTGAGGGCAAGGAAACAGCCGTGTATTCGATTTTATCAAAAGTTGACGGTGTGCAAAAGGTTATACGTAACGGCGAGTGTGAGCGTGGCTGTTATGAATATATTGTTGAAAGCAACAATGATGTCCGCCGTGTGATTTACAGGGCTATTGCAAAGACTGATTATAATATTCTTGTTATGCGTCCTGTTGAACGTTCACTCGAAGAAACATTCCTTGATATTATCTCAGGAAATGCCGAAAGCAAAGGGGGAGATTACTGATGTCAGCAATATTCAAGCGTGAAATGTCGGCATATTTCAGTTCGCCTGTCGGATATGTTGTAATTGCCGCATTTATGTTTTTCAGCGGTATGTTCTTTTATGTACAGTGCTTGTATTCAGGCACAACAAATATGTATGCGGTGTTTCAGAGTATGTTTTTCATAATACTTTTTATAATTCCGTTGCTTACAATGAAATTATTTGCCGACGACAGAAAACAGAGAACCGACCAGGCAATTCTGACTTCACCTGTCGGAATACCGTCAGTTGTTGCGGCAAAATATATGTCGGCACTTGTGGTTTTTCTTATCTGTCTTTCGTCTTACATAATTGAGGGTCTTGTGCTGTCGTTTATGGCACAGCCCGATTGGAGTGTAATTATCGGAAACGTATTCGGAATGTTACTTCTCGGTTCGGCATTTATCGCAATAGGAATTTTCATTTCGTCACTTACCGAAAGCGTGATTATTGCGGCAATAGCGTCATTTGCAATAAATGTTATGATAAATCTTGTTGATACGATTGCGTCAACGGTTTCCTGGGATTTTCTGAAAAATATACTCAATGCCGTTTCGTTTCAGTCAAAGTACAGCAATTTTGCACTCGGAATGATTTCATTGTCTGATGTTGTATTCTTTGTTACAGTTACGCTGTTGTTCCTTTTCCTTACGGACAGGGTAATTGAAAAAAGAAGATGGGCATAACGGAGGTGGAATCTATGAAAGAAAAAAAGTCTTTGAGCCGAAAGGCAAAACACGGCATAATTTCGCTTGCCGTTACCTGTCTTGTTGTTGTGGCGGTGATAATCATAAATATTATAGCCGTAACGCTGACAGATAAATATTCCGCACTGACAGCGGATATTACGGGTATGCAGTCGTTCAACATCACAGAACAGTCGCTGAAAATCGCACAGGAAATAAAGAAAGACACAAAAATAACTTTCCTTAATTCAAAATCTTCCTATGAGTCGCTTGACCCTTACTGTAAACAGACATCAGCACTTGCAAATCAGCTTGCACAAAATTCTGACGGAAAAATCAGCGTTGAATATGTTGACCTTGTAAAAAATCCGTCATTTCAGAATAAATATCCCGACGATACTCTCAGCACTACTGATGTAATTGTGAGTTGCGGTGATAAGTATAAAATTCTGACAAAAGATGACCTTTTTACTTTTGAGAATTATTCTGAAACATATCAGTACATAAAATCTTCACAGGCTGAACAGGAAATTGATTCGGCAATTCTGACCGTTACAAGTGACGTTTCAACAAAGGTTGCACTCGTTACAGATAACTGTACGGACGATTATTCATATCTTAAAAGCGTCCTTAACACAAATAACTATGAAATAACGGAAGTTTCACTGCTTACACAGGATATTCCCGACGATACCGATACGGTAATTGTATATGCACCGACAAAGGACTACACATACGACGCTGTTGAAAAGCTTGAAAAATTCCTTGTGAACAACAACAGATACGGCAAGAATATGCTCTATGTTTCATACTGCAAAAAGGCGGATACACCTAATATTGACGCACTTATCAAAAATTTTGGTATTAAGATTGATGACGGACTTGCGTTTGATATGGATACGTCAAGGATATTCGGCAATAATTATTATGACGGACTTGCGTGTAATTTTGCCTCAGATAAATATACTTCGTCAATTTCATCAGACGCTTATCCTGTAATTGTGTCGCTGTCACGCACAATTCAATTAACAAATGAAGATGTTGCGGAAAATCTGTTGGTGCTTTCGTCACAATCGGGCTACTGTCCGTTTGACGCAAAGGACGGCGAATGGTCTATGCCTGACGCAGTGACAGGTAATGTTTCTGTTATGGCACAGGGTACTCTCGGAAACGATACAGGAAAATCAACTCTTGTTGTTGCCGGTTCAAGCAGTATGTTTGAAAAAGCTATGCTCGGTTCGTCATTCAGCAATCAGAAATATCTTATGAATATGCTTGCTGACCTTAACGGAAGGGATACCGATACGCTTACACTTGAAGACAAGGTTATTACCGATTATGACCTTAAAATCAGTACACAGACGGCAAATATTGTAGGAATTATACTCTATGCGGTTATTCCGTTGATGATACTCGGTGCCGGCTTTGTTGTGTTCCTTATGCGTCGCAACAGATAAGCGGAGGGAACGCAAATGAAGAAAAATATAAAAATTCTGATTTTTTCGGGTATAATTCTTGCTGTGCTTGTGGCGGCACTTGTTGTTGTTCTTAATCTTCCGTCAACGGACGAAAATATAAAAGAGGTTTCATCACAGAACGCAATACTGCTTTTTGACAAAACAAGCCTTAAAGCTGAGGACATTACCGTTTCAAACGAAAGCGGCGAATATCAGCTTTTGGGATATGAATATTCTGAGGAAAATTCAGCCGACGGTTCTTCCGGCGAAAGTTCAGAACAGAAAACTGAAATTATTTATACTATGCAGGATTACGCTTCACAGATACTCTCAAAGACTATGACAGACAGCCTTGCCGAACAGTGTCTTTATATGTCGGCAATACAGATTGTTGATAAATCGGGCAGTCGCTATGACGAGTACGGACTCAAAGAGCCACGCTCAACGGTAAAGGTAGTTTACAGTGATAATTCAGAGGTTACTATGTATGTCGGCAATGACGCCCCCGACAATAAAGGTGTTTATCTGAGAACTGACGGAAACGCAAATGTTTATCTTGTTCAGAAAAATATGATAAATATGTTCCTTGTCGATAAATTGCAGATGTTCTCAAAAGTATTGTCATATTCTTTTGATACCGACTACAAAATTCAGACTGTAAAAATCAGCGGAACAGGCTACGACAGCAATATTGAAATAAAACCTGTAAACAACAAGGCGAATTTCTGTAATTTCGTGCTTACAAAGCCTTACAGGGAAATATGCGACAATAATTTTCTTGAAGATTTCGGCGAAAGCCTGTACGGACTTAACGGTACAACAGTCGTTGCGGTTGACGTAACTGATGACGATATTAAAAAATACGGTCTTGATAAGCCATATATTGATGTTGAGGTTACAGCAAGTGATGATACATCTGTACATCTTATTGCGTCAAAGGCTGACAGTGACAAAAACTGCTACATTATGCAGTCAGGCGGCACAATAATATATAAGATGAGTACGGACGAACTTTCCTGGTACGGCGTTACATACAGGGATTTTCTTGACGATTCGATAATCAGACCGAACACTGATTATCTTGAATCAGCGGAAATTTATTATGGCGGAAAGAATTATCATTTTGATGTAAAACACACAACCACCAAGAATGATTTGTATGAGGATATGGTTACAACAAAGGCAACATACAACGGCAAGGAAATAAAATATCTTAACCTGTCAATCTTTATAAATAATGTTGCGGGAATTTCAAGAAGTGACGCTGTCCCGAAAAGCATTGATGGCTGTGAAAAGATTTTCAGCATAAAATACAGCTTTAAGGACGAAAAGCTGACCGATACTCTTGAAATTTACAGGGCAAAGGACAAACAGCTTATTGTCACTCTCAACGGAAATATTGAGGGTTATACCGATACCGAATATGCGGAAAAAGTTTTTAAACAGGTTGATGATATTCCGAAAAATGCCGAACTTGAATTGTTGAATAATGATGATGTGTCAGGTGTTGTCAGTGAGGAACAGTAAATGAAAAAAATCAAAGCATTATATCTGAAATATAAAGAAATAATTTTGTATGTTTTTTTCGGAGGACTTACAACCGTCATAAATTATGCAATTTATGCTTTGATGTTATTTTTAAATATTGATATATATACATCAAATATAGCGGCTTGGATTGGTGCAGTGCTTTTTGCATATCTTACAAACAGAAAAATGGTGTTCAACTCGGAGGCAAAGGGCAAAAAGTCAATTATTATAGAAATTCTGTCCTTTTACGGTTCAAGGGTGTTTTCGCTTGCGGTTGAAACAGGACTGCTGTTTGTGTGCGTGTCGCTTATGGGTATGAACGAGTGGATAACAAAACTTGTCTTACAGGTTGTTGTAATTGTACTAAACTATATTTTCAGCAAGTTTCTTGTATTCAGAAAAAAGAAAAAATAACCGAAAAATTCCCGATATACAGCTTAAAGCCGTTATATCGGGAATTTTTGAATTTATTGTTATTCGGATTTTTCGGGATTTTTTGAATGGTGCTTTACGATAAGTATTTCGGAAATACGTCTGTTTTCAACTTTCTGAACGGTAAAGCGTGTGCCGTCAATCATAATTGACGGGTGTTCGCCGGATTTCGGAATGTGTCCCATTCTGTCAAGCATAACACCGGCGATTGTGTCGCTTGTTTCGTCATCAAAATCAATACCCGTAAGGTCGCTTATTTCGTCAATTGATGTTGCACCGTCAACAGTAAAGCTGTATTCATTGAGTTTTTTAATGTCGTCGTCCTCGTTGTCGTACTCGTCCTGTATGTTTCCTACGATTGACTCTATGAGGTCTTCCATTGTGATAATACCGCCTGTGCCGCCGAACTCATCAACAACAATGGCAATCTGTGTTTTGTGTGAGGTCATATATTCAAACATTTCACTGCAACACTTTGATTCGGGTACAAAAACCGCTTTATGTATTATGTCACTGCCGATAGTCTGAGTCGGGGCATTTGTGCTGACGTATTTCAAAAGGTCTTTGACATATATTATTCCGACAATGTTGTCTATATCCTCGTGATAAACAGGGATTCTTGATTTGCCGCTTTTTATTGCAATATCGACAAGTGAGGTTATTTTCTGATTATCTTCAACGGCAACTACATCTTTTCTGTGCGTCATAATTTCGCCGACAGTCGTGTCGTCAAAGTCAAAAACATTTTCAATCATATTTTTGGTGTTGCCCTCAATAGCACCGCTTTCTTCGCCCTCGTCAACCATCATAAGTATTTTTTCTTCGGTTGGTGTGTCTGAGGCTTTATTCGGATTTTTGCCGGATATGCGGAGTATGATATTCGCAATTCCCGAACAAACCGCCGCAAAAGGCGATATTAAGGCACACGTAAAGATAAACGGAGAGGCTGTTTTTATTATGATTTTATCAGGGTTTGACAGGGCAAGTTTTTTCGGCATAAGCAGTCCGAATGTTACAACAAAAAGAACGGTAATTATTGAAACAATAACAACGGCAAGCACGTCAGCAAGTTCTCCGCTTATTGCAATAGAATACAAAAGCTGTTTCAGCGGAACAGCATAGGTTATTTCCGAAAGAATTACGGCAAGAACTGCATTAAGCGTAAAACCGATTTGTGCCGCCATTGAATATTTTGCGGTATTGTTTTTGATTTTTACTGCCTGTCCGGATTTTTTTGATTTGTTTTCCGACAAATGCTTGATACTGCCCGGATTTGGTAAAGTTGCCGCCTCATCACAAAGCGAAAAGAAAAAGCACATTAAAAGAAAAAATACAATAAACACTGTTGCAATAACCGTTCCTGTTGTGGAAGTAACAACAATGCCTGAATTTATGTCAGGCAAACTGGGTTGACCGGCGAAGTCTTCCGCCATAAAGCAATACACCTCTTGAAAATTAAATTTTATTATT
>JAQXZA010000121.1 GCA_029226955.1 Clostridia bacterium
GTATCGCTAACTGTATTTCTTCCTCGTTTAAGGACTGCCGAAATATGTGCAAGAAGTATATGAGAATTATACGGCTTTGTGATAAAATCATCAGCACCCAAATTCAATGACATCAATTCGTCCATATCTGTACTTCTGCTCGTCACAATTATAACAGGGACATCTGATTTTTTGCGTATTTCTCTGCATATCTGATAGCCGTCATAATAGGGCAAATTTATATCAAGCAGTATAAGCGACGGATTTTCATCAAAAATATGCTTTACTATATTCTGAAAATCATCACTGTAAGCACATTCATATCCGTAAGAATTAAGCAGCTTGCAAAGTTCGGTTCTGAGTGTTTTGTCGTCCTCAACTATGTAAATTTTCATATTTTCACCCGATTTTTTTATTCTGTATTTCACGCTTAATTATAACATTTATTCCGTCAAAATAAATAACATAAAAAACGGCTGTATTATCAAAACAATAATACAACCGATTTTACTTTGCATAATTATATTTTTAACATCAAACTAACGGCTCGCACAATAACTCCACTCTCCACACTCCACACTCCACTCTCTTAACAACTCCTAACTCCTAACTATTTTAAAGTCAATCGTGGCGGAGGCAACACTGGCGGCAAGAACCTGTATAGTTACAACATCACCTATGCAGTAGCTTACACCACTGCGTCTGTCGGTGATTGTGGTAGTGCCATTAAATTCAAAAAACGCATTGTCAACGTCAAGAAGATTTACAAAACCCTCTATACCGTTTTCTATTGTAACAAAAATGCCCTTGTTCGTGACTCCCGAAACAACTCCGTTATGCACCTCTCCGATATGGAATGTCATATATTCGGCGGCATAGCATTTTTCGGTTTCACGCTCTGCACGCATAGCACGGATTTCACGTTCAGATGACATTTTTGAAGATTCTTTTGCAAAGTCTGCGTATTTTTCCTTGATTTTGTCAACCGGAACACCGCTTACAAGGTCGCTGAGTATTCTGTGGATTGATGTGTCGGGATAACGTCTTATAGGTGAGGTAAAGTGGCAATAATCGGCAAGCGACAATCCGAAATGTCCGAGTGGTCGGTAGTCATATCTCGCCTTTGCCATTGTTCTGAGTACCTGTGTTGAAATAAGCGTTGAATACTTTGTTTCCTTTGCCTTGTTTATGAGTGCCGCCAAATCCGTCTGACGAACTCCCTCTTTAAGTCTGCGTGTTTCAAATCCGCACACTGCGGCAAGGTTTGCAAGGGATTCAAGTCTTTCGGGGTCGGGTGCTTCGTGAACACGGTAAACAAACGGTATATCAACGCTCTTTGCATAAAGTGCCGCCGCCTGATTTGCCATAATCATAAACTGCTCGATAAGCTCCTCAGCCTCGCCACGTTCTCTTGTTGAAACATCAATGCACACACCGCCCTCATCAAGAACAAATTTCAGTTCTGTGCTTTCAATTTCAAGTTCGCCACGCTGTTTTGCCTTTGCTTTGAGAATGTTTGCAAGTTTCTGTGCCTCAAATAATGATTCATAAACAGGGGCATATTTTTCTTTCAGGCTTTCGTCAGCAGTGCCGTCAAGAATTTTATTCACTTCGGAATAAACTCCCCTTACTTTTGACTCAATAACGCTTTTTGCAAAACGGTAGTCAACAAGGTCTGCGTTTTCATCAAGTTTCATTATTGCCGAAAATGTCAGCTTTTTTTGTCCTGCATTAAGCGAACAACAGCCGTTTGAAAGTTCAACAGGCAACATAGGAATTACCCTGTCGGCAAAATAAACGGACGTACCTCTGTCCATAGCCGCCTCGTCAATCTTACTGCCCTCTGTCACATAGTGAGAAACGTCTGCAATATGAACACCGAGTTCCCAGCCGTTGTCCAGTTTTTTAACTGAAACAGCGTCGTCAAGGTCTTTTGCGTCTGCACCGTCAATAGTGAAAATAGGCTCGTTACGTAAATCAAGTCTTTTTGCAATTTCTTCATCTGTAATTGGTTCAGCGGATTTCATTGCCGCCTCGTGCTTTACCGCAACGGTGAATTTTGACGGTATGCCATTAGCGTCGATTATTGCGTCGGCACAGATTTTTGCCGAGCTTGCCGAACCGTATATGCGGATAACACGTGCATATATACGGTCTTCCCACGGTTCATAGTAAATTGACGCTTTTACTTTGTCGCCGTTTTTGCTTTTGAGTTCTCCGCCCTTTACTATTCTAAGACGGTATGAAAAACTGCTGTCGGGCATTATATATGCCTGTCCGAGTTCTCTTTCAATAGTACCTGTTATGACTCTTGCACCCTTTGTGAGAATTTTATCAACATCACCCGACAAGCCTTTTTCATCACTTATAATATTTTTCAGCAGTACGACATCTCCGGGCATTGAACCCTTTGACACACTTGCGTGAACAAAAATGTCGTCCATATCCTCCTCATCAATAGGCTTTGCAAATGAAAATCCCCTTGCCTGTCTTATTATTTCTGCGGTGACATAGCCGGCGACTTTCGGTGTTGCAACACGCTTGCGTGAAAGCAAAACTATTTTTCCCTGTTTTTCAAGATAAGAAACAGCATTGTTAAAATCCTCAGTTTCGAGTATTCCCGAAAGAATCTGCAAAGAACTGCGGCTTATTGGTTCTGTCTGTTTTGTCAGTGTTTCAAGAACTGTTTGTATATCTTCCTGTTTCATTTGAACCTCCTTTTCGGAATATTACTCCGTCATAAATATTACTCCGAGTGTTCCCCGTCCGCAATGAGATGAAATTGTACTTCCGGCTCTTGCGATAATTATTTCGTCAAAAGCCTTTGAGTCTTTAAGAATATCATAAACTATGTTTATCTGTTCTTTTGTGACTCCTGCGTGAGTAAGAAACACTCTGTCTTTTTTGATATTATCAAACATTGTAAGTCTTTCTTTTGTATATTGTGCAAGTACGGTTTCAAATTTTCCCCTGTACTTTTTGCCGACAGTCATTGAACCGTCAGCGTTGTTTACTTCAATACACGGTTTTATTTTCAGAAGATTTGCACCAAGCATAGTAAGCGTTGAACATCTGCCGCCGGCACGAAGATAATCCAGTTTATTGATAACAAAACTTGCCTGACAGTTTGATGTAAGTGCCTTAACTTCTTTTACAATCTGTTCAGCCTCCATACCCTTTGCAATTCTCTCTGCTGCCTCAATAACAATAAGTCCTATACCCGTTGAAAGACTGCAAGAATCAATAGGATAGATATTTCCGAGAACTTCTGCGGCTTTACAGCAGTTCTGATATGATGACGAAAGTGCCGAACCGATATTGATGTGTATTATCGTATAACCCTGTTCGACATAAGGCTTGAAAACATCTATATATTCCTTTGTGTTTACGGCTGATGTTTTCGGGAGAACACCTGTATTTTCAAAATTTTTGTAAATTTCGTCAGGCTGAATATTCACTCCGTCGTCATAGCTTTTATCGCCTATTGTTATGTGCAAAGGACAAATTTCCTTGACATTATAACGCCCGATAAGTTCTTTTGAAAGGTCGCACGGACTGTCAGCCGTAAGAATAATTTTTGACATAATAAACTATACTCCTTAAATATATTATTTGCATTTAACGGTTGTAATATTGATGTAAAAATTCAGAATTAAAGCTGTTGATTTTTCGGATTAAGACGCTGACTGCGTTTAAGCTGTCTTATATCCGTTCCGACAAATTCAACTCTCCTTAACATTCCTATTATCCGTGAAACCGTTCTTTCGTTGTATTTTTCCTGTAATTCCTTAACGGAAAGATTTGTGCTTATAATTGTCGGCTTTGATGTTATCATACGTGTGTTGATTATGTTGTAAATTGCCGACACGGTAAAGTTAGTTGTGAACTCTGTTCCGAGGTCGTCGATAATAAGCAAATCACAATTCATAATAAGCTGTTCGGTATCGTTTTTAACGGTATCACGTCTTCCGAAATGCTCGTTTTCAATCTTTGCAAGTATTGCCGGTGCTGAAACATAAATCACTCCGTAACCGTTATCTATGGCACTTTTTGCGATTGCAAGCGAAAGGTGGGTTTTGCCAAGTCCTGAACCGCCCTGAAAAAGAAGACTGTTTGAATCAGACGAAAAATTTTCAGCATACTTTTTACAGTTTGCAAGAACACCTGACATCTGTTCATAGGGACTTTTTGTATTTTCACTTTGTGGTATCCTTGAATAATATTCCAGTGAAAAAGTATCAAAATCTGACAGTGACAGCGGCGAAATTCTGTTTAACTGTTCGTTTGCGGTATCTTTGAGAAGTTTTTTCAGGCAGTCGCACATTTTTCCGTCAATGTAGCCCGTGTCCTTGCATTTTTCACAGGTATGCCATTCTTCAAGCCAGTTACGTGCAAAACCCAGTTTATCAATAATTTCGTTGAGTTCCTGTTGTAATGCCATATTTTTTATTTTAAGGCTTTCAAGTTCGGTTTTTATGTCAGCACCCGACAAAACAGCTTTTGCGGCGGTTATTGAAGTTTTTGCGAGCTGATTTTCAATCTGTTCCGCACGTGGCGAAAATTCAAACAGCCTATTACGGCGTTTTTCAAGTTCCTGTTCCGAATAAAGTCTGCGTTTTTCAAGTTTTTCAAAAGCCTCGTCATATACTTCCTTTGAATATCCCATTGTTACCACTCCTCCTCGTCGCCTTTTTCGCTCTCAAACTCAGCAATATCATAAGTTGCCTGATATTTTTCCTTTGGTTTTGATTTTGATTGTTTTGCGTTTTGTTCTTCGTCTGCCTGTTCAACCGTAGTAATTCCCGAACTGTGCCAGCGGTCAAGTATTCTGTTGACATAATTCGGGATATATTTTCCCTTTGCGTCAACACAGGTTTCGTATGCTTTTCTGACCATTTCGGGTGTAAACTTCCATATATTCAGCCACCTGTCAGCAAGAGTAATTTCTCTTTCTGTCGGGGAATGTTCGTCCGTTCCGAGTGTACGCTGTACAATTCTTGCCGCCTCACGACTGCTTGTGAGTTGTTTTATCTTTTTTTCGGCAAGGTCAAGGCTTGTAATTTCATCGTCTGCCCACGATATAGCCATTTTTTCGATATAACGCATATTTGCCTTTCCGATACCGGACGCATACTGCAATAGCATTATTATAACCTCAACAGGCAAGCCGTCATACTCGTGAATAAGCAGTAAAGTCGCTTTATCATTGTTGCTTGTCATTCTGCCGAATATTTCATCAGCCGACTGCATAAGATATGCAATACTCGAATCTTCTTCCATTCTTTGTGCAAGATATTTCATATCGGGTTTTTCGGGACGGGACATAACTCTTTTCGGTGTTTCAGGCGGTTTTTGCGGTATTGGTTCATCTTTTGGTGTTTCCACTGTTTCCGTTTTTGTTTCAGCAACAGGAACTTCCTGTTTTTCCTGTGGTATTTCAACCGGCTGAATATCTTCCGTTTGTTTCGGCATAATATTTCCGCCGTCAACGGAAATTATGCCCATTTGTTCCCAGTACTGCATACAGTCCCTTACATCAGCCAACTGCATTGAAAGTGCCTTTGCAATATCTTCTGTTGTAAAATTTTCGCCTGCGTGTCGCAAAACCCAAAGTATCACTTTAAGCTGTGCCGCACCGGCAAGTTTTATATGTTTGTCAACTATTTCACCCGGAACTGCAAAAACGCTTTTCCACACTCCGAGATTAAGATTATATTCCATTCAACTCCACACTCCACTCTGTTATTATATCATTTAGTGCGGTTTGTTGCAAACCTGTTATTTGATTTTGCAGATTTTTTTCGCTGTTTCAAGAAGTATGGTTTTATCGTTTTTCAGTGTGCCGTCAATTACCATTGAAAAAAGTTTTTTCAGACAGTCGCCGATTTGTTTTCCGTCGGTAATGCCGATTTGAATTAAGTCGTTGCCGTTAATCGCAAGAGATTTAAGAGTAAAATCGTCTGACTTGTTGATTTCGTCATTATATACGTTCTCTAATTTTTTGAGATATTCGGTTTTTTCGGGCAGTGTTGACGGATTTTGTGCGAGAGAATCAGCTCGTTTGATGTAAAGAAGTTTTCGGAACATTTCCGTACCGATTTTTGCAAGAACCCTACGGACATATTTCGGTTCGGGAATAATCATTACGTCGTGCATTTTTACAAGCGTTGTAACCTGTTCGATTGTTTTGTTGTCGCATTTAAGACGTTTAAGTATTTTGTGCGTAAGTTCGGCACTGACTTTCGGGTGACCGTAAAAATGCCCTATGCCCTTTTTGTCAACAAAAAAGGTTTTCGGCTTGCCTATGTCGTGAAAAAGTGCTGACAATCTGATTATTTTTTCGGGTGGTGTATTTACAACCGCTTTGACGGTATGAGTCCAAACGTCATAGATATGGTGTGGATTTTTTTGTTTAAAACCTATCATCTGTCTGATTTCGGGAATGAAAACACAAAA
>JAQXZA010000122.1 GCA_029226955.1 Clostridia bacterium
TTGTTTAAAAGCAATAATAATATTCTGATAAATGCTGATTTGAACGGAGCTTATCAAATTTTAAAGAAAGTATTCCCAATCAAATGGGATAGAGGGTGTGCGTTGCACCCGTTTGTAGTAAATGTAGCTTAAACTATGTTGAACAATAAAGAAAAATATTTTTAATAAAATCTTTTATAAATTTTATCATTTTTAATATTTTTTATAACGTGGATATAAAGGAACAATGCCCGAAAATACACATATTACATTAAAAAACGGTACAAAAGTTATTGCCGGATATTCGTTTGCATCTTATGCGGAACTTACAGGCATAACAATACCAAACAGTGTTAAATCAATAGGAGATAGTGCGTTTTTTCGTTGCGAAAGTCTTACAGATGTAACAATTCCCGACAGCGTTACGTCATTAGGAGAGTCTGTATTTGAAGATTGTAGTGAGCTTACAAGTGTAAAAACAGGTGACGGAGTTACATTGATAAACGAAAATACATTTTACAACTGCGAAAAGCTTAAAAATGTGACAATCGGAAAATCTGTTAAGGAAATATCTTATCGTGCGTTTTATGCTTGCAAAAGTCTTACAGACATAACAATTCCCGGCAATGTTAAAATAATAGGAATTGATGCGTTTTATAATTGTTCGGAACTTAAAAGTTTAAAAATTGGCAACGGTGTTAAATCAATTGGAAGTTATGCGTTTTGTGTTTGCGAAAGTCTTACAGATGTAACAATTCCCGATAGTGTCACATCAATAGGAACGTATGCCTTTGACCGTTGTAGTGGACTTACAAGTGTAAAAACAGGTGATGGTCTTAAATCCATCAATAAAAATGTATTTCGTAGCTGCACAAAACTTAAAGATCTGACAATCGGAAAATCAGTCAGTAAAATATCTTTTTATGCGTTTGCGGATTGCCCAAGCCTTACAGGCGTAATAATTCCTGACACTGTTACAGAAATGAATAGCTTTGCATTTTTCAGCTGTCCAAATCTTATTATATATGGTTCAAAGGGCAGTGCTGCCGAAACATACGCACTTGAAAATGGCAAATCTTTTGTTATAACTCCCGTCAATAAATCAACAATCAGCTCAACAGCAATAACTCTCGGCAATACTGTAACTCTCAAAGGTTCGGCAACAGGCGGTGTGGCACCTTATCAGTATGCCTTTTTGGTTAAGCACTCAACAGCAACAAAATGGACAACCATCACATCTTACAGCACAACTTCAACAAAAGTATGGCAACCGACAAAAACAGGTACATATCAGGTTGATGTAAAAATCAAGGACGCAAACGGAGTAGCAGTCAGTAAATTCTTTACTCTTACAGTATATGACAAATCAGTGCTTTTAAACAATTCGACAATCAGCAAAACAACAATCAGCAAGGGCGACTCAATAACCCTCACAGGCAAGGCAACAGGCGGTACATCACCGTATAAGTACGCTTACTATTACAAAAAGATATCTGACACAATCTGGAAAACTGCAAAGGATTGGAGTACAACAACATCTGTATCAATCAAGCCAACAGAAGTTGCTACTTATGATGTATGTATTAAAGTACAGGATTCAAAGGGTACATTAGTCAAGAAATACTTTACTGTTAAAGTAAATCTGTCACCGCTTACAAACACCTCAACAATCAGCAAAACAACAATCAATAAGGGCGACTCAGTCACTCTCACAGGCAAAGCAACAGGCGGAACATCACCGTATAAGTACGCTTACTATTACAAAAAGACATCTGACACAAACTGGAAAATCGCAAAGGATTGGAGTACAACAACATCTGTATCAATCAAGCCTACAACTGCAACAACTTATGATGTATGTGTCAAAGTACAGGATTCAAAGAATACTTTGGTTAAAAAATACTTTAAACTTACAGTAAACTAACCAAAAGCTGATAAAATTCAGCATAAAAAAGCACAGGCATTTGTTTTTTTCGGGTGTCTGTGCTTTTTATTCTGTTTTGGTTATTGATAATTATTGTAATTTGTTTATAATATTATTATGATGTGTTAAAAATCTGATTTTGAAAGAGGTGTATCAATGAAAAATATCAGTAAAATAATTATTTCGTCAATGGCGGTTCTTGCTGTTGTGTCGGTTTGTACCGCTTGCAACGACAACAAGGCACAAACAAGAACCGAAACAAGCATAACTCAGAACAGCACTGAAAGTTCACCCGAAAGCAGTGTTCAGTCTGTACCGTCAGACGTTCAGAGCAGTGAAAACGTATCGTCAGAGGGTATGACCGATAAAGAAATAGAGGATATGTCAAAGGTTGATGACCGCATACAGAAACTTATGAGCGGAGAAGATTTCAAAGCCGCATCTGAACAGAATAAATTAGAGGCAGTTGAAACTCTGCTGAATGAGCTTGCCAAAGAAGACCTGATTATCGCCGAAAGCATTTACTATGATGTTGACAACAAGCAGTTTTCTTTTCAGTATAAATCGGGTGCTTTGGGCGGCGTTATGATGAAAGATTTTGACGAACGTATGAATTAAACCAAAAACAAAGGCTCACATATCGCATTTGATACGTGAGCCTTAATTGTATGATTTTAAAGTTTTGGCAGTATTATTTTCACTTTGTTATCATACCGCTGTATGAGTTTCGCCGACTTCTGTGTCGTCACGAAACAAAAGCGAAATGCACCATATTGCCGCAAGTGCAACAAGCGTATAAATAATGCGGCTTATAATGCCCGTTTGACCGCCGCATATCCACGCTACAATGTCAAACTGAAAAATTCCGACTGAACCCCAGTTCAGACCGCCTATTATCAGCAAAATCAATGACAGCTTATCCAACATATAAATTACCTCCAATAAAATAAATTACTCACGGTGCGGAAAATGACTTCCCGTCAGCAATAACTTCAAACGCAATTACGCATTACGCATTACGCATTACGAATTATTTATGGGGGTGCGGAAGATGAAGAAAATAGTTATTTGCGGCGACTGTGGTTCGGAATCTCTGACAAGGGCAATAATAAGTGCCTGTAAAAATAATGGCGGTGCGGCTGTTGTGAGCGGAAACGGAATTTCTGAAACAAATGACAATCCGTATTTTCTTATTGCAAAGTTACACAATCCGTATGAAATAAACTGCAAAGGCGGAATAATAGTATTCGGTAAAGCTGTCGAAAACAAAACAAAAATCAATGCTGAAAAAACAGTGGCGGTTCTTGATACGGCAAACACAAACGCTTTGAATATTGTACGGGACAGCGGCTGTGCTGTAATAGGCTGTTCAATGTCGGGACACGACACAATAAGCGTGTCGGGACTTGCCGGATTTCCTACGAAAATGATAAGTTTACAGCGTACAATAAGAACCCTTGACGGAGATATTATCGAACCGCACGATTTTCAGGTTAAGTTAAAAGAGGAAATGCCTGTATATCCGTTACTTGCCGGTTGTGCTGTGCTTTTACTCGGCGGAATAAGTTCGGCAGACGGTTATTCGTTCTGATTTTCGGGTGTGTTTTCAGGTTGACAAATGTTTGACAAAAGGTTAAAATATAGGAAAATATGCAAATTGTGCCTTATGAAAGGAAACAGATTTTATGGCAGAAACCGAAAACAAAAAGCCGTCTGAAACCGATACTAAAAAAACTGAAAATAAATCCGACAAGCCTGTAAAAAAGCCGACAGTGCCAAAACCGAAAAAAGTTTATGAGGGTGAACCGATTATAAAATTTGATAATGTGTCAAAGGTTTATACTCTTTACCGTAGCAGTCGTGAACAGTTTGCCGCACTGTTTTATCAGTCGAAAAAACTCCACAAGCACAAGGCACTTGACGGAATCAGCTTTGAAATACACAAGGGCGAATCCGTTGCGATTATCGGCAAAAACGGTGCCGGAAAATCAACGGTGCTTAAAATGATAACAGGTGTTGCGTTTCCTACTGACGGAACAGTCAGCGTAAAGGGCAGAGTTGCGGCACTTCTTGAACTCACAGCCGGTTTTGCACCGGATATGACAGGACGTGAGAATATATATTTCAAGGGTTATGTTCTCGGAATGAAAGAATCCGAAATCAAAAATATTGAACCAAAGGTAATTGAATTTGCCGACCTCGGCGAATATATTGACCAGCCTGTCAGGACTTATTCAAGCGGTATGAAAATGCGTCTTGGTTTTGCAATAAACATCAACACCGAACCCGATATTCTTGTCGTTGACGAGGCACTCAGCGTTGGTGATGCGGCTTTTAAAAAGAAATGCAAAAAACGCATAAAAGAAATGATAAAACAGGACATAACTGTATTATATGTAAGTCACAGCAAGGATATTGCCGATATATGTGACCGTGCAATATATCTCCAAAAAGGAAAGATTATTTTTGACGGCACAATGGAGGAAACTCTCAAAAAATATCCCGAATTTGCAAGATGACAAACTGTTACGCTGTTTTTTCAAATTTTTGACGAAATATTTGACTGAAATTTGTTTTTGCTATTGAAAAAAATATTGAAATGTTATAGAATATTATTGGCGGCATAAATTGCCGTAAAAATGCAGAAAAGCTGTATCACAGCTTAAATATATCTGAAAGGATGTTAATGAAATGAATTATCTCAACAAGAAAACTGTCGAGGACATCGACGTTGCCGGCAAAAAAGTTCTTGTACGCTGCGACTTTAACGTACCGTTTGATGACGAGGGCAATATCTCTGACCCTAAGCGTATCAACGAGGCTCTCAAAACAATAAAATATCTCGTTGACCATAAGGCAAAGGTTATTCTCTGCTCACACCTCGGTCGTCCGAAGGGTGAATTTAATATGAAGTATTCACTCGCTCCTGTTGCCGCTTATCTTTCAAAGGCTCTCGGTCAGGAAGTAAAGATGGCAAAGGACGTTATCGGCGAAAGTGCAAAGAGCATTGCCGCTTCTCTTAATGACGGCGAAGTTGAACTCATTGAAAATGTTCGTTTCCACAAGGAAGAAGAAAAGAACGACCCGACATTCGCTAAGGAACTCGCTTCTCTTGCTGAAATATATGTAAATGACGCATTCGGTACAGCTCACAGAGCACACGCTTCAACAGCCGGTGTTGCTGATTATCTTCCTGCTGTATGCGGTTACCTCATTCAGAAAGAAATCACAGTTATGGGCGGAGCTTTGACTGACCCGAAAAGACCTTTTGTTGCTATTCTCGGCGGTGCAAAGGTTTCTGATAAAATCGGTGTTATCACAAATCTTCTCGATAAGGTTGATACACTCGTAATCGGCGGCGGTATGGCTTACACATTTATGAAGGCTCTCGGTTATTCAATCGGTACTTCAATCTGCGAACTTGACAAGGTTGACCTTGCAAAAGACATTATCGCAAAGGCTAAGGAAAAGGGCGTAAACTTCCTCCTCCCAGAAGATACTGTTGTTGCAACAGAATACAAGGCTGACGCTGAAAACAAGGTTGTTCCGTCAGATAAAATTCCTGACGGCTGGATGGGTCTTGACATTGGCCCTAAGACAAGAGAAAAATTCGCAAACGCACTCAACGGTGCCGGCACAGTAGTATGGAACGGACCTATGGGCGTTTCAGAATGGGAAAACTTTGCTAACGGTACAATCGCTGTTGCAAAGGCTGTTGCTGACAGCGGTGCAATTTCAATAATCGGTGGCGGCGACTCAGCAGCTGCTGTTGAAAAGCTCGGCTATGCTGACAAGATGACTCACATCTCAACAGGCGGCGGTGCATCTCTTGAATTTCTTGAAGGTAAGGTACTTCCGGGTATTGCTTGCCTCAACGATAAATAATTCAAAGTCCGACGGGGCGGGGCAATGCTCTGCCCCGTATTTTTCGTGTTAAAAATAAAATTAAGATAAAGGGAGATAATAACTATGAACAAACAACTCAGACAGGCAGTAATTGCAGGAAACTGGAAAATGAACAAAACTCGTCCTGAGGCAAAGGCTCTTATTGAAGACCTTAAACCAATCGCAGCAAATGCAACTTGCGGTGTTGTAATTTGTGTTCCTTACACAAACCTTGAAACAGCTATCGAACTCACAAAAGGCACAAACATCAAAGTAGGTGCAGAAAACGTACACTTTGAAAAGAGCGGTGCATTTACAGGCGAAATTTCAGCCGATATGCTCACTGAAATGGGTGTTGAATACGTTATCGTAGGTCACAGTGAACGTCGTCAGTATTTCGGTGAAACAGACGAAACAGTAAACAAGAGAACAAAGGCTGCCCTCAATGCCGGTCTTAAAACAATCATCTGCGTTGGCGAAATGCTCGACGAAAGAGAAAAGGGCATTACAGAAGAAATTGTTGGTATGCAGACAAAGGTTGCTCTCCTCGGTGTAACTGCTGAACAGCTTAAAAATGTAATTATCGCTTACGAGCCTGTATGGGCTATCGGCACAGGCAAGACAGCAACAGCTGAACAGGCTAACGAAGTTTGTTCATTTATCCGTCAGACAGTTGCAAAACTTTATTCACAGGCTGACGCTGACGCTCTTACAATTCAGTACGGCGGTTCAATGAATCCGAAAAACTGTGCTGAACTTCTTGCACAGCCTGACGTTGACGGCGGACTTATCGGCGGTGCGTCACTCAAAGCTGCTGATTTCGGTGTACTTCTTGAAGCAGCAAGCAAGTAATTCTTAAAGTATCGTTTTTATAAAATAACGGGGGATTAAAAATGAAAAAACCTTTAATTCTTATGATTCTTGACGGTTTCGGTATCGGCACAAACTACGGAAACGCTATCCGTGACGCAAAAAAACCTAACCTTGAACACATTTTCTCGACAAACCCTGTTGCACTTATTGCCGCATCAGGTATGGACGTAGGTCTGCCTGACGGACAGATGGGAAACAGTGAAGTAGGTCACACAAATATCGGTGCCGGTCGTGTTGTATATCAGGAACTTACAAGAATTACAAAGTCTATTAAAGACGGCGATTTCTTTGAAAATGAGGCTCTTGTAAACGCTATGAACAATGCCGCACAGGACGGAAAGGCTCTGCATATTATGGGACTTCTCTCACCCGGCGGTGTACACAGCCATATGACACATATGTACGGTATTGTTGAGATGGCAAAGAGAAAAGGCGTTAAGAATGTTTATGTTCACGCTTTTCTTGACGGACGTGACGTTCCGCCGTCAAGTGCCAAGGAATATGTAGCTGAATGTGAAGAAAAACTCAAAGAAATTGGTGTCGGCAAAATCGCAACCGTTATGGGACGTTACTATGCAATGGACAGAGATACCAACTGGGACAGAGTTGAAAAGGCTTATGCGGCTATGGTTTACGGCGAGGGCAACAAAGCCGACAATGCTGTTTCAGCCGTTGAAAAGTCCTATGCTGACGGTGTGACAGATGAATTTGTTATTCCTACTGTTTGCGAAGAAAACGCAACAATCAAGTCGGGCGACTCGGTTGTATTCTATAACTTCCGTCCTGACAGAGCAAGAGAAATTACACGTACACTTGTTGACCCTGATTTCACAGGCTTTGAGCGTAAAAACGGTTTCTTCCCGCTCACTTATGTTTGTATGACACAGTATGACGCAACAATGCCGAATGTACAGATTGCATTCAAGCCTGAAAGCCTTGTAAATACATTTGGCGACTACATTTCATCAAAGGGACTCACACAGCTCAGAATTGCCGAAACAGAAAAATATGCACACGTAACATTCTTCTTTAACGGCGGTGTAGAGAAAGTTTCCGAGGGCGAGGACAGATGTCTTATTCCGTCACCAAAGGTTGCAACTTATGACTTACAGCCTGAAATGAGTGCCTATGATGTTGCAAAGAATGCTGTTGAACGCATTGAAAGCGGCAAATATGATGTAATTATTCTTAACTTTGCAAACTGCGATATGGTAGGTCACACAGGTGTGTTTGACGCTGCTGTAAAGGCTGTTGAGGCTGTTGACGATTGTGTAGGCAAGGTTGTTGACGCAATCACAAGAATGGACGGTATTGCACTTATCACTGCCGACCACGGCAACGCTGACAGAATGCTTGACGACGACGGAAAGCCATTTACTGCACACACAACAAACCTTGTTCCGTTCTGTGTAGTAAATCACCCTTGTGAACTCCGTGACGGCGGCAGACTTGCTGATATTGCACCTACAATGCTTAAACTTCTCGGACTTGCACAGCCTGAGGAAATGAACGGCACAAGCCTTATCAAATAAAATCAAATAAAAAACGGCATATTTGCTGAATTTTCCCTGTTTGTCAGACTTTTTAACACACTGTCCGACAAACAGGAAATTTTTTTGAGTTAGGAGTTAGGAGTGAGGAGTCAGGAATTACTGTGACGATTAGTTTGTTCGTGTAGCGTTTTGTAAAAAATATGGGGCAATTCTTTGCTGATTTGGGGCATTTTTTGAACGATTTGGGGCATTTCCTTAAAGCAACTGATATACCCGAAATCCGCATAAATACTATGTTTTTTTAATAATATACTTTAATATGTAGCACTTCTTTTTATATTTAAAGAAAGAAAAAAATAAAAAATAATAATATTATATATGGAAATACTTAAAAAACGCAAGAAATGCCCCAAAATCGCTGAAAGCCGCATAAACACTGACTTTTTCAAGTAGCACTTTTAAAAAAGAAGTGCTACAAAAACCATAAAAACGCTACAAACTGACGGTCGCATCAACTCCACACTCCACTCTCCACTCTCATAACAACTCCTAACTCCTAACTAGTTTTTCGCCGCCTTGACAAAGTACATAAAATGTTATAAAATTAGATGATAATAAAAAATTATAATACTACAATTATGCCGAGATAGTATTTACTGCTTAAATAATAAAAACGGAGGACTAAAATCTATGAGTTTCAGTATTTTAGGCACAGGCAAGGCAGTACCTGAGTACGTTCTTACAAATGATGAGCTTTCAACTATGGTTGATACAAACGACGAGTGGATTCGTACAAGAACAGGTATCGAAGAACGCAGAATATGCAAGGACGAAACTATTACCGAACTTTGCGTAAGAGCGGCAAATGCGGCTCTCAAAGACGCAAATGTAAAAGCAGAAGACCTTGACCTTATTATCTGTTCGACAATGCGTGGCGAAAACCTCACACCGTCACAGGCTTGTATGATTCAGAAAGAAATCGGTGCAAAATGTGCGGCATTTGACCTTAATGCTGCGTGTTCGGGATTTATCTATGCACTTGATGTCGCTGACGGCTATTTCGTAAGAAAAAAGGCAAAGTATGTACTGATTGTTTCAATGGATAATCTCTCAAACATCACTAACTGGAAAGACCGTTCAACCTGTGTGCTTTTTGGTGACGGAGGTGCGGCGGCTGTTCTTGGCGAGGGTGACGACCTTCTTTCTATCAATCTTACCGCTCAGGGAAACGATACTGTACTGCGTATTCCGCACGGTACAAACTCATCACCGTTCTATGAACACGAGGCTGAACCGGCTGTTCTTTCTATGGCTGGTAATGATGTGTATAAATTTGCAGTAAACGCAATGTCTGAGGGTATAAAAAAGGCTGTTGCTGATGCCGGTTTACAGCAGAGCGACGTTGACTGCGTTATTCCGCATCAGGCAAACATCAGAATTATCAACATGGCTGCGTCAAAACTCGATATTCCGAGAGAGAAATTTTTCTGTAATGTTGAACATTACGGCAATACTTCATCAGGCAGTGTTCCTATTGCACTGGACGAGGCAAGCAAGTCGGGAGTAATCAAAAAAGGCGATATTATTGCACTTTGTGCATTCGGCGGAGGTCTTACAACAGGCAGCTGCGTAATACGCTGGAATAAATAATTAACGGAGGAGAGAGTGTATTATGTCAAAAACAGCACTGGTTTTTTCGGGACAGGGTTCACAATATACCGGAATGGGAAAAGACCTTTATGAAAATTCACCCGCCGCAAAAGCCGTTTTCGATATGGCTGAAAAAGTACGCCCCGGCACAATCAAGCAGTGTTTCGAGGGTACAAAGGAAGAACTCAGCATAACAATCAACACACAACCCTGTGTTTTTGCCGCAGACCTTGCAGCAGCGGCAGCCGTTGCCGAAAAGGGAATAAAACCCGATTTTGTTGCCGGATTTTCTCTCGGTGAAATTGCGGCTATTGCTTTTGCGGGTATGCTTTCATACGAGGACGCATTCCGCCTTGTTTGCAAAAGAGCGGAACTTATGGACAAGGCAGCACAGGAAAACAAGGGTGCTATGGCGGCTGTTATGAAACTCACACCGCAAAAAGTCGAGGAAATATGCAGCGGTTTTGACAAAGCATATCCCGTAAACTATAACAGTCCGGCACAGACGGTTGTTGCGGCGGCTGAGGACGAAATTGACGCACTTTGCGAAAAGGTCAAGGCTGAAAAAGGCAAGGCTGTAAGACTTGCTGTAAGCGGTGCTTTTCATTCTCCGTTTATGGAAAAAGCCGCTGACGGTCTTGCTGAATATCTCAGAGATGTTGAGCTTTCACAGCCTGTTATTCCTGTTTATGCAAACGCTACGGCAGAGCCTTATTCAGACGACTTCAAGGCACTTATCACAACACAGGTAAAAAGTCCTGTAAAATGGCAGAAAACAGTTGAAAATATGATTGCTGAGGGTGCTGACAGATTTATTGAAGTCGGTGTCGGAAAAACTCTCACAGGTCTTATCAAAAAAATCAATGCAGATGTAACCGCTGTAAATATTGAGAACAAGGAGGGGCTGGACGCTCTTGAATGAGTGTTCGGGCAAGTTGAAACTATGATGGATTTATCAGGAAAAAATGCCGTTGTAACGGGTTCTTCAAGAGGTATAGGTAAAGCAATAGCACTGAAACTTGCTTCTCTCGGTGCAAATATTGCAGTGGTTTATGCCGGAAATGCAGAAAAAGCCGCTGAAACCGTGTCCGAAATTGAGGCTCTCGGTGTAAAGGCAAAGGCATATATGTGCAACGTTGCGGATTTTGCAGAGGTTAAAACTCTTGTTGCGGATATTATCACAGAATTTGGCGGAATTGACATTCTCGTAAATAATGCGGGAATTATCCGTGACGGTCTTGTTCTCTCCATGAAAGAGGAGGACTTTGACAAGGTTATTGATGTAAACCTTAAAGGTTCGTTCAATATGATAAAAAACACCTATCAGCATTTTATGAAAAAACGTCGTGGAAGAATTATCAACATTTCTTCTATTGTCGGAATTAACGGAAATGCCGGTCAGGCAAACTATGCAAGTGCAAAAGCCGGAATAATCGGTCTTACAAAATCCGTTGCAAAGGAGCTTGCCGCAAGAAACGTAACGGTTAATGCAATCGCTCCGGGATATATTGAAACCGATATGACAAACTCAATGCCAGAAAAGGCAAAGGAAGCCGTTATGTCGTCAATTCCGATGAAAAGAGTAGGACAGGGCGAGGATATAGCAAATGCGGTTGCTTTTCTTGCGTCTGATGAGGCGGCATATATTACAGGTGAGGTAATAAAGGTTGACGGAGGTATGGCAATCTGATTCGTTATTGCCTGATGTTCTGATACTTTTTATGTTTATAAAGAAAGGAAATAACATTAAATGAAACGAGTAGTTATAACCGGTCTGGGTGCAGTGACACCTGTCGGAAATGATATAAAAACTATGTGGGAGTCAATGAAAAACGGTGTGTGCGGTATTGACATCATTTCAAAATTTGACCCGTCACAGACAAAGGCAAAAGTTGCGGCAGAAGTAAAGGATTTTGACCCGACTCTCTACATTGAAAAAAGAGAAGTAAGAAAGATGGATTTGTTCTGTCAGTATGCTATTGCGGCGGCTGTACAGGCTGTTGAGGACAGCGGCATTATGGGAAATGTTGACGAAACACGACTCGGTGTTTATGTCGGTTCAGGTGTCGGCGGAATACAGACTTTCTATGAACAGTGCAACAACCTTATTACCGGAAAGAATATTTCACCGTTCTTTATTCCTATGATGATAGGCAATATTGCGTCGGGCAGTATTGCAATGAGATTCAAGGCAAAAGGTCCGAGCCTTCCTGTCGTAACAGCCTGTGCAACATCAACACACGCAATCGGCGAGGCTTTCCACGCTATTAAAGGCGGATATGCAGACGCAATTATTGCCGGAGGTGCTGAGGCAACAATAACTCCTCTTGCAATAATGGGCTTTACAAGCTGTAAGGCACTTACTCTCAGCGAAGACCCGAAAAAAGCCTCAATTCCGTTTGATAAAAACAGAAACGGTTTTGTAATGGGTGAGGGTTCAGGTATTCTTGTTCTTGAAGAATACGAACACGCTAAGGCAAGAGGTGCAAAGATTTATGCTGAAATTGCCGGCTACGGAAACACTTGTGACGCTTATCATATTACCGCTCCCGACCCTGAGGCAAAAGGTGCGGCAAACGCAGTAAAACTTGCACTTGAAGAAGCCGGATACACAGGAAATGAAGAACTTTACATCAATGCTCACGGTACAAGCACACCTATGAACGATTCAAGCGAAACAAAGGCATTCAAGCTTGCACTCGGAGATAAGGCATATAAAGCACATATCAGCTCAACAAAATCAATGACAGGTCATATGCTTGGTGCAACAGGTGCGGTTGAGGCAATAGCGTCAGCACTTGCACTTAACACGGGAATAATTCCGCCGACAATCGGATATACTGAGCCTGACCCTGAGTGTGACCTCGACTATACACCGAACAAGGCTGTTGAAGCACCTGTAACAATGGCTATTTCAACAACATTTGGTTTTGGCGGACATAATGCTTGTATCGCACTTAAAAAATAACTTAAAAAAGGTGGTTAAAGCCAATGTACAGCGTTGAAGAAATAAAAGAACTTCTCTCGGCTTTTGACACTTCAAAAGCTACAATTCTTGAAATAAAGGGTGCTGACGGCGAAAAGCTGACTATCACTCAGAAAAATGACGAAAATATTATAATGTCTGCACCGTCGGCACCTGTTCCGGCACCTATGCCTGTGCCTGTATCTGTGCCAGTGCCGCAATGCACCGAAACAAAGCAGTCATCATCACCATTCATACAGCCTGAGGACAACACTCAGACTGATGACGGTTCAAAGCCGATAACATCACCAATGGTTGGCGTGTTCTATGCCGCACCGTCACCAGACAAAGAACCCTATGTAACGGTTGGTTCAAAGGTTGCAAAGGGCGATGTACTTTGTCTTATTGAGGCTATGAAACTTATGAACGAGGTAACTGCCGAACAAAGCGGCGAAATTGTGAAAATATGCGTTGATAACGGACAGGTTGTTGAATACGGTCAGCTGTTGTTTATGATAAAATAATTACAGAATTGCAGGTTTCAGATTATGAATAAAGAAGAATTAAAGAATGTAATTCCTCACAGAAATTCAATGCTGCTTATCGACGAGGCAACAAAAACAGGCGACACTACCTGTGAGGGTAAAAAATATATAACAGGTGACGAATGGTTTCTTGACGGACATTTTCCGGGCAATCCCGTTGTCCCGGGAGTAATTCTGTGCGAAATGATGGCACAGGCAAGTGCTGTTATCATTGCCGAAAAATCTGCCGTCAGCATACCGTTTTTTGCTGAGATTCAGAAGGCAAAATTCAAAAATAAGGTTCTGCCGGGAGATACTTTTGAAATTCAGTGCGAGCTTACAAGAAACAGAGGAAATTTCTACTTTATAAAAGGCAAAGGTTATGTTGACGGTAAACTTTGTGTTTCTGCCGAATTTTCGTTTGCTCTTATTGAAAGGGTGTAACAGTTGTTTTCAAAAATATTGATTGCAAATCGTGGCGAAATTGCCGTCAGAATAATCCGTGCCTGTCGTGAAATGGGAATTTCAACAGTTGCCGTATATTCACAGGCAGACAAAAACGCACTTCACGTCAGTATGGCTGACGAAAGCTATTGTATCGGTGGCCCTCAGGTCGCCGACAGCTATCTTAATATGGCGGCAATTCTGACAGTTGCCGTTGTTTCGGGGGCTCAGGCAATTCACCCCGGCTATGGTCTTTTGTCGGAAAATGCAAAATTTGTATCACTGTGTGAAAAATGTAATATAGAATTTATTGGCCCGACTTCTGAAATGATTTCAAAACTCGGAGATAAGGATATTGCAAGAAAAACAATGCGTGACGCCGGTGTTCCTGTAACACCGGGCAGCGATATTATAGATGATATTGACGAGGCAAGACAAAAGGCTCTTGAAATAGGTTTTCCGCTGCTTATAAAAGCACGTTCGGGCGGCGGCGGCAGAGGAATAAGACGTGTAAACAGCATAGATGAATTTGACAATGCCTTTAATTCCGCAAAAGCTGAGGCACAGAGTGCTTTTGGCGACGGTGCTGTTTATATGGAAAAATTCCTCACACCTGTAAAGCATATTGAAATGCAGCTTCTTGCCGACAAGTACGGAAATGTAATTTGTCTTGGCGAGCGTGAATGTTCCGTTCAGCGTAAAAATCAGAAACTTATAGAGGAAAGTCCGTCACCGGCAATCACTCCTGAAATCAGGGAAAAGATGATGGAGGCCGCAACAAAAGCCGCAAAAGCCGTAAATTATGAAAATGCGGGAACTGTTGAATTTCTCCTTGACAAAGACAAGAACTTCTACTTTATGGAGATGAACACACGACTTCAGGTTGAACACGCTGTTACCGAAATGGTAACAGGACTTGACATTGTTCAGTGGCAGATAAGAATTGCCTCAGGTGCAAGACTTAACATAACTCAGGATAAAGTATTTATGCACGGCAACGCAATAGAATGTCGTATAAATGCCGAAGACCCCGACAACGATTTTCGTCCGGGTTGCGGCACAATCGACTTCATTCATATACCGGGCGGACCTTGCGTCCGTTTTGATACGGCAATTTATCAGGATTATTCCGTTCCGCCTTACTATGACTCAATGATTGGAAAACTCATTGTACAGGCTCGTTCAAGAGAACTTGCAATCCGCAAAATGAAAATGGCACTCAGCGAACTTACTATCAACGGAATTAAACATAACAGAGATTTACACATTGACATACTTTCCGACCCGTCTTTTGTTTCGGGCGAATACACAACAAACTTTATGGAAGAAAGAGCGAAAAAAATTCGTAATTCGTAATGCGTAATTCGTAATTATTGTGTGAAAGGTCAGCTTTATGTGCTGAGATAAGTTTATTTGAACCTTAACTTTAAAATATTTCATACATTGGTTTGAAATTTAAAGAGGTGTATGTGTTGAATAAGGATATTTTCAATTTTCTTAAACCGAAAAATGAATTGGAAGACCAGGGGGAATGTGCGAAAAACCGCCCGTATATTCCCGATGAACTGTGGGTTAAATGCCCTATGTGCAAAAATGTAATGCTGTCGTCTGATTTGGTTGAAAATCACAAAGTATGTATTAAATGCGGTTATCATTTTCGTATTGCCGCACGTCAGCGTATAAAAATGACCGTTGACGAGGGAACTTTCAACGAAATGGATTCAGAACTTACATCAACAAATATTATTGATTTTCCTGACTATACAAGAAAACTCAAAAGTGCAAAAATTAACAGCGGTGAGAATGAATCCGTTATATGCGGTACTGCTGAAATAGGCGGACAAAAAACCGCTCTTTGCGTTATGGACTCACAGTTTATGATGGGTTCAATGGGTACGGTAACAGGTGAAAAAATCACAAGAACCTTTGAATATGCAACCGAACATAAACTGCCTGTTGTTGTATTTACCGTTTCAGGCGGTGCAAGAATGCAGGAGGGTATATTATCCCTTATGCAGATGGCGAAAACAAGCGGTGCAGTAAAACGCCACAGTGACGCCGGACTGCTTTATATAACTGTTCTGACCGACCCTACAACAGGCGGTGTTACAGCGAGTTTTGCTATGGAGGGCGACATTATTCTTGCCGAACCTCACGCACTTATCGGTTTTGCGGGTCCGAGAGTAATTGAACAGACTATCCGTCAGAAACTTCCAAAGGACTTTCAGTCAGCCGAATTTCTTCTTGAAAAAGGCTTTATAGACGCTGTTGTTCCGAGAGATGAAATGAAATCAACACTTACAAAACTTCTGAAATTTCACGTTAAGGAGGCTGACGGCAATGAGTGCGTATGATTGCGTTACGGCGGCGAGAGCAAATGACCGCCCGACTGCCATAGACTATATCACAAGAATTTTCGGTGACAGTTTTTTTGAACTTCACGGCGACAGGCGTTTTGCCGACGATAAAGCCGTAATCGGCGGAATTGCCGACCTTAACGGTCAGCCTGTAACAATAATAGGTCTTGAAAAGGGCAGAAATCTCAAAGAACGTATGGACAGAAATTTCGGTTCGGCTCACCCTGAGGGATACCGCAAGGCTTTAAGACTTATGAAACAGGCTGAAAAATTCCACCGTCCTGTTATATGCTTTGTTGATACATCAGGTGCATATTGTGGAATAGGTGCTGAGGAACGTGGACAGGGACAGGCAATAGCCGAAAACCTTATGGAAATGATGACGCTCAGAACCCCGATACTTTCAATTCTTATCGGAGAGGGCGGAAGTGGTGGTGCTTTGGCACTGGCTGTTGCTGACGAAGTATGGATGCTTGAAAATGCGATTTATTCGGTAATTTCTCCCGAAGGCTGTGCAAGTATTCTCTGGAAAGATTCGTCAAAAACTGCTGAGGCATCAGAATGTCTGAAACTCACTTCACAGGATTTGTTCAAACTTGGTGTTATCGAAAGAATTATAAGAGAACCAAAGCACGTTGACAGCAAACTGTTTGACAGCCTTAAAAACCTTATTGCACAGACCTTTGAAAAGAAAATGGCAACAGACCCCGACACCCTTGTTGAAATGCGTTACAACCGTTTCAGAAAATTCTGATTATATTACTGAAACAGGTGATAATTTTATGGATAATTCACGCAAATATACGGCAGAGGACTATTATGCACTTACGGCAGAAAAAGTTGAACTGATTGACGGTGTATTATATGGTGTTTCTTCACTATCGCAAAAAACAGATAAAAAATATACAGTAGAAGATTATTATGCACTTAATAAAGGCGACAGAGTCGAACTCATAGACGGCTTTCTTTATGATATGTCGCCGTCACCGCTGAGAATACATCAGGAAATTTCAGGAGAACTGTTTGCTGAAATACACAGCTACATCAAGAAAAATAACGGCAGTTGTAAAGTTTATTCTGCACCGTTTGATGTACAGCTTTCAGACAATACGGTTGTTGTTCCCGATATTTCGGTTATATGCGATAAAAACAAGCTGACAAAAAAAGGCTGTACGGGTGCACCTGACTGGATTATCGAAATTGTTTCAGACAATGCCGTAAACGATTATGTCAGAAAACTCAACTTATATCAAATCTACGGCGTAAAAGAATACTGGATTGTTGACCCGAAAACCAAAAAAGTACAGGTATATATTTTTGGTGATGATTTTTCCACAATAATATATAACTTTACAGATACAATACCTGTCAACATCTATAACGGCAATCTTAAAATAAATATATCAGAGTTAATCTGATTTTTATAGAAAAATCGCATTGCAGTCATTAACGGCTCGACAATGCGTTTTTTTGTGTTTTTGAATTTTCTGTTTTTTTCAGGGCTTGACATATCCTATGAAAATTATATAATTTAATGTGAATAATAAAATAATGGAGTTAAAAAAATGTCAGAACTTAATATCGTTCTTGTTGAACCTGAAATCCCACAAAATACGGGAAACATTGCCCGAACCTGTGCGGCAACGGGTGCAAGACTTCATATCGTAAAGCCTATGGGTTTCGAAATTGACGACAAAAAACTTAAAAGAGCCGGACTTGATTACTGGTACTTGCTCGACATAACCTACTATGAAAATCTTGATGATTTTTTTGAAAAGACAAAGGGCGGAAAATACTATTATTTTTCGACAAAAGCACCACAAAAACATACCGACATACAATATCCCGACGGCTGTTATATTGTTTTCGGAAAAGAAACAAAAGGACTGCCCGAATGGCTTTTGCACGACAATCCCGAAACAACCGTCAGAATACCTATGATAAGCGAGGCGAGAAGTCTTAATCTTTCAAATTCCGTTGCAATCGCCGCTTATGAGGTGTTAAGACAATGGGATTATCCGAAACTTCTCACTCACGGAAAACTAAGAGAGTACAACTGGTGAGAGTTGAGAGTGGAGTGTGGAGTGTGGAGAGTGGAGTTGTGCGAAAGGTTAGTTTAACAAAAAGTCAGGAGTTATTTTTTTGATTGGTTAGTTGTTGCGTGGTGATTAGTGAATTATAGCATTTAATTATTGCGTAGAATGATAACATTAACTTATGGTGCGGACAAGGAGTTTGGGGTAACAAAAACTTTGAACGCAAATTGACAGCGGAGGCACTCCGCAGGAGGAAAATATATGATTACTGTTTCAAATGTATCCGTGAATTTCAGCGGAACACCGCTTTTTTCAGATGTTAATCTTAAATTTACAGACGGCAACTGTTATGGCATTATCGGTGCTAACGGTGCCGGAAAATCAACCTTTTTAAAGGTACTTTCAGGTGAACTTGAAGCCACAAAAGGCGAGGTTACCGTTTCAGAAAATACAAGAATGTCAGTGTTAAAGCAAGACCACTTTGCATTTGACAGCTACACTGTTCTTGATACCGTAATATACGGCAATAAAAAATTATATGACATAATGAAAGAAAAAGACGCTATATATTTAAAGGAAGATTTTTCCGAGGAGGACGGCATAAGAGCGTCAGAGCTTGAAGCGGAATTTGCCGAGCTTAACGGCTGGGAGGCAGAAAGTGATGCGTCAAAACTTATTCAGGGTTTAGGACTTTCCGAAGACTTGCTTTATATGCAGATGAGTTCGCTGACAGGTAACGAAAAAGTCAAGGTTCTGTTGGCACAGGCACTTTTCGGAAATCCTGAAATAATACTTCTTGACGAGCCGACAAACAACCTTGACATAAAGGCTATTGCGTGGCTTGAAGATTTTATACTTGAATATCAGGGTACTGTAATTGTGGTATCGCACGACAGACATTTTCTTAATACCGTATGTACACATATGGTTGATATTGACTATAACAAGATTAAAATGTATGTCGGTAACTATGAGTTCTGGTATGAATCAAGCCAGCTTGTTCAGGCTATGATTAAACAGCAGAACAAAAAGACCGAAGAAAAAATCAAGGAATTGCAGAGCTTTATTCAGCGTTTTTCGGCGAATAAATCAAAATCAAAACAGGCAACATCAAGACGAAAACTCCTTGATAAACTCACGGTTGAAGAAATGCCTGCGTCAAGCAGACGTTATCCGTTTGTAGGATTTACTATGGACAGGGAAGTCGGCAAGGAAGTCTTAACCGTTGAAAATCTCTCAAAAACAATCGACGGCGAAAAAGTCCTTGACAATGTATCATTCAGAATTGAGCGTACCGATAAAGTTGCGTTCCTTTGCGACAACGAAATTGCAATAACGGCACTTTTTGAAATTCTTATGGGCAATATGGAGGCTGACGAGGGCAAATTCAAATGGGGTGTCAGCACATCACAGTCATATTTTCCGAAAGACAACACGAAATTCTTTGAGGGTTGCGACCTTTCAATTCTTGACTGGTTGCGTCAGTATGTCCGTGGAAACGATAACACCGACACATATCTCAGAGGTTTTCTTGGCAGAATGTTGTTTTCGGGTGAAGATGTCTTCAAGCCTGTAAAGGTTCTTTCGGGTGGCGAAAAGGTGAGATGTATGCTGTCAAGAATGATGATGTTCGGTGCAAACTGTCTTGTGCTTGACCAGCCGACAAACCACCTTGACCTTGAATCAATCACAGCCGTAAACAAAGGCTTGCAGAGCTTTAAAGGCGTTGTTCTGTTTACATCTCACGACCACGAATTTATTTCAACCGTAGCAAACAGAATTATAGTTCTTGAAAAGAACGGCATTAAGGACATCACAGAAACCTATGACGACTATATCAAAGAAAAATATCAGGTTGAATAATATAGGAGGGCGGCTATGGACAATTCAGATGAATTTCTCAATCAATACCGGATACTTGAAGAAGAACTTTGCAAGAAATATAATTTTGACGAAAAGACATTCGGCAGCTCTGTTGTCCGTTTTATAAATGACAAAGAGAGTAAACCGTTCAGGGATAAACTCAATCTTTGTCGTGAGATAAGGAATTTATTGTCACATCATTCCGAAGTTGAGGGCGAACCGATAGTTGAACCGTCAACAGCAATGATAAATTTCCTTAAAGAAGTAACCGATTATATACAGCGTCCGCCGCTTGCATTGGATTTTGCAACACTTTATGATGACATTATGAAAACAAATCCGTCACAAAAAGCACAGGTTGTTATGCGAAAAATGGAAAGACTGGGTTTTTCACATATTCCCGTAATATCTGAGGGAAACTTTATCGGAGTGTTCAGCATAAGTACGGTTTTTACATACATCATTAACAACAATATGACTTCTCTTAATGATGATATGACAATCGGGGATTTTGCAGAGCTTTTGCCTGTTGAAAAACATTCTTCCGAAAAATTCAGTTTTGTTTCAAAAAATGCAACTTTGTTTGAAGTAAAACAGGCATTTGAAAACAAAACTCAAAGAAACAAACGTCTTGCCGTAATCTTTATAACCGACAACGGTTCAATCGGCGGCAGAATTTTAGGTATGCTTACCCCGTGGGACATTTTAAGAAATGCGTAAACAGAGTGGAGTGTGGAGAGTGGAGTGTGAAGTTATTGTGCGAGCCGTTAGTTGTTGCGGATAGATTAGAACTACTATAATATAAAAAGTTGGTGATAAAATGGAAAGAAAAAAAGTTATGGTTGCAATGAGCGGCGGTGTTGACAGCTCAGTTGCCGCTGTATTGCTTAAAAAAGATTATGATGTCGCAGGTGTGACGTTAAGGCTTTTTACAAATGACGATATTCACCTTGACAGGACAAAAACCTGTTGTTCGCTTGATGATGTCGAGGACGCAAGAAGTGTTGCAAACAAACTTGGCTTTGACCACTATGTTTATAATTTCGGTGACAGATTTAAGGAATGTGTTATTGATAAATTCAACAATTCATATATGTGCGGTCTTACGCCGAATCCGTGTATTGACTGTAACCGTTTCATAAAGTTTGACGCACTTTTGAAAAGGGCAGAACTGCTTGAACAGGATTATATTGCGACAGGTCACTATGTACGGCGTGGATATGACGAAAAAACAGGGCGTTATACTCTCAGAAAAGGTCTTGACCCGACGAAAGACCAAAGCTATGTTCTTTACGGTATGACACAAAAGCAGCTTGCAAAGACATTGTTTCCGATAGGTGGACTGACTAAGGACGAAACAAGACAAATTGCCTCACAGTACGGTCTTGTCAATGCCTCAAAGCCCGACAGTCAGGATATATGCTTTGTGCCTGACGGTGATTATGCAAAATTCATTGAGGAATATACAGGCAAGAATTTTCCGCAAGGGAATTTTATTGACAAGAACGGAAATGTTCTCGGCAAGCACAACGGAATTATCCGCTACACAATCGGACAGCGTAAAGGACTTGGAATTGCACTCGGTGAACCGGCTTATGTCGTTTCAAAGGACATTGAACACAATACGGTTACTCTCGGCACAAATGAAGATTTGTTTACAGACACGGCTTATGGTAATGACGTAAACTGGGTTTCAATCGCACAGCCTGATGAGCCGATAAGAGTTACTGCACGTGTAAGATACAATCAGAAAGAACAGCCGGCAACGCTTTATCCGCTTGAAAACGGCAATGTGAAAATTGTCTTTGACAAGCCACAACGTGCCATAACCTACGGACAGGCTCTTGTATGGTATCAGAACGACCTTCTTCTCGGCGGTGCAACCTGTGTGCAAAAAATTCCACAATAAATATGCAATAAAATCATAAATTTTAAATATTTTTACAAACAGCGTACAAGTTTTATACGCTGTTTTTACTTTTTTTACAGTAAAAACTGCCAAATAGATAAAATGTACAAAAAAATCATTTTTGATATAGTTATAATGCAAAATTCTATCGGCAAAACAACGAAAAAACTTGAAATAAACTTGAAACAAAGCAAAAAATATAGAAAATGCATAACTTTTGGCTTTTTGGTTGACATATATAGTTCAAAATATTATAATTTATACAGTACAAAATATCAATGCATTGTATATTATTCCGTGTATTTCAACAAAATTTTATGTGCAAAGGAGTAGATAACCAATGAAAAAGAGAGTTACCGCAATGATTCTTGCAGCAATGCTTTGTGCATCAGCTGTTATGACCGGTTGTAGTGCTGCAAAAACCAACGACAGCAAAACTTCCGGCGGAACAGACAGCAAAACAGAATCAACAGCGTCAGCATCATCAGACGAACCAGTAAAAATCACAATCAAGCAGTTTAAAGCAGAAATTGACGAACAACTCGGACAGGCAATCGAAAAATACAAAACAGTTGCTCCTAATGTAACAATCGAATATCAGTCAATCGGTGCCGGCACGGATATAGGCACTGTACTTAAAGCAGATATGGCAGCAGGCACAATGCCTACAATCTTCAACGCAATAGGTCCGTCAGAGTATCAGGTATATAAAGATTATCTTGAAGACCTTTCGGATCAGCCTTGGGTTGAACACGCATCAAAGGGTACACTCGACCTCCTTACTGTTGACGGTAAAAAATATGGTCTTCCTGTTTCAACAGAAGGTCTTGGACTTGTAGTAAACAAGAAGATTTTTGACGATGCCAAAATCGACATTTCAAATCTTAAAACAATGGAAGATTTTGACAAGGCTTTCAAGGCACTTGACGACAAGATTAAAGACGGTTCAATCAAGGATATAGAAAGTGCTAAGTCACTTAAAGCTGTAACAGCAGTACAGGGTTCAGAAAAATGGGTACTTGGTGACCACGCTGAAAACATCTTCCTTGTTCCTGAATTTGAAGGAGATCCTTTCAAGGCTTATGATTCAAAGACAATCGAAATGAAGTATGCCGATACATACAAGGATTACACAGATATGATGCTCAAATATTCGGAATTTGTTGACAACGGCAAGGGTGCTGTTACTTATACATATTCAAGTAACGCTATTCCGGATCTTGCATCAGGCAAGGTTGCAGTAATTCAGCAGGGTAACTGGGCTTACGGCGAAATTGCAAAGATTGATGAAGAAGTAGCAAAGAACCTTACACTTATTCCTATGCCTATCGGCGGAGAAAATCAGGACGCAGCTATGGTTTCAATCCTTTCACAGTACTGGGTTGTAAACAAACAGGCAAGCGACGCTGAAAAGAAAGCAGCAAAAGATTTCCTCAACTGGCTCTATCAGAGTGATGAAGGCAAGGACATCATTGTAAACAGTTTCGGATTTATTCCGGTATTTGATAACTACGGTGATATGATGCCGTCAGATCCTCTTTCACAGGCTGTTGTTCAGCTTTCAAAGGACGGAAAAGTAGTAAATGCTGTATTCAAGGGTACACCTGACGGCTGGGGACAGGATAAATTCGGTGCAGCTGTACAGGCTTACATCTCAGGCGACAAGACTTGGGAAGAAGTTGTTAAGACAGCAAAAGACAGCTGGGCAGAAGCTAAGAAATAATTTTATAGCCTGACATTGACGGCGTAATACACAAATGATAAAAGGTGCGGTGGATAATGTCTGCCGCACCTTTTTAAAATGTTCATCAAACTGACAAACTTAATATTAACAGGAGGCTGAAAAATGAAACGCTCAAAACTCGGATTCTGGCTTTTTCTTGCACCGTGTCTGATTTCATTTGCAATAGTTGTAATTATACCGGCGGTAATGGGTATATATTACTCAATGACGGACTGGAAAGGTTCAGGAAATGCAAATTTTATCGGCTTTGATAACTACATAAAACTTTTTACAGGCGACAATTCTAATTTCTGGTATTCATTCGGTTACACTGCATTGTTTGCAATAACAGCGGTTATCTGTATCAATGCGGTAGGTTTTGCACTTGCACTGCTTGTAACCAAAAAATTCCGTGGTTCAACACTTCTCAGAGGTATTTTCTTTATGCCTAACCTTATCGGCGGACTTCTTCTTGGTTTTGCGTGGCAGTTCATTTTCAAACAGGTATTCAATGCGATTTATGACGCAACAGGAATGGAATTTTTCAGAAACTGGCTGACCGACAGCACAACGGGATTTTTTGCACTGCTTATCGTAATGGTATGGCAGATGGGCGGATATATGATGATTATTTACATAGCAGCCATTCAGAATATCCCTGACAGCGTTATTGAGGCTGCCGCTATTGACGGTGCTGGCGGTTGGAGAAGACTGTTCAGTATCACAATTCCGATGGTTGTTCCGGCTTTTTCAACAGGACTTTTCCTTATGCTTTCAAACTCTTTCAAACTTTTCGACCAGAACCTTGCACTCACAAACGGCGGCCCTAACCACTGTAATGAAATGCTTGCACTGAATATCTACAACTCGGCATTCATATCGAATGAAACGGGTTATGCACAGGCGAAAGCGGTAATATTCCTTATTTCCGTCGCCACAATATCCGTTATTCAGCTTATTGCAACCAAGAGAGCGGAGGTGGAATCATGACAGGTGAAAATAAATTTTTTAAATATCTTAAAATCGGAATAGGATTTTTTGTTGCACTTCTGTTCCTTATGCCTATTTTCATACTGGTTATGGACTCTTTCAAGAACCAAAAGGGAATTTTGACAGATGTTCTCGGCTGGCCTAATCCGTTTATATTCGACAACTATCCAAAGGCAATAGAAAAGATGAATTTCTTTAATTCACTTTGGAACTCCGTATGGATTACAGTTGTTTCAACGGGACTTATTGTACTCTTTGCGTCAATGGCTGCGTGGGTACTCGTAAGATACAAAACAAAAATGTCAAAATTTATGTTTATTCTGTTCTCGGTAGCACTGCTTATACCGTTCCAGTGCGTAATGCTTCCGCTTATGTCAGTAATGGGCAGCAGAGAAGTTATGTCTTTCACTCTTGGAGAATATACCATTTCACTCAACGGACTTAATATTCTCAATCCGGGCGGACTTGTATTCGCATACATAGGTTTCGGCAGCAGTATGGCGATAATGCTTTATCACGGCTTTATCAAGAGTGTTCCTGAGGAACTTGAAGAGGCAGCTATGATTGACGGTTGCAGTATGTTCAAGACATTCTGGAAAATCGTATTCCCGCTTCTTTCACCTATTACAACAACGGTAGCAATACTTCAGATTATGTGGATATGGAACGACTACCTTCTTCCGAGCCTTGTTCTTAAAAATCAGTCGTGGTACACACTGCCACTTCAGACAAGCAAGTTTTTCAGCACATTCACAAGTAGCTGGGACGTTGCAACGGCGGCACTCATACTCACAATGCTCCCTGTTATTATCTTCTATATAGTCGCACAGAAGAAGATTATCAAGGGCGTTGTTGACGGTGCTATAAAATAAACCTTTCAAAGACTTAACAATAAACTTAACAAATGTTTCAGCAAAAGGATGAATTAATCAATGATACTAATGAGAGATAAAGCTCCGAAAAAAGATTATGACAAACAATCACGCTACCCGAAACATCGTTTTACATTGTACTTTATGCTTTTTTATGAGGCATTTTATCGTATAATCGGTGCAAACCTTATGTTCATTCTGTTTTGTATTCCGGTTGTAACGATACCGGCGGCAATAGGCGGTCTGACAAGAGTTATGAGCCGCTTTGCAAGAGATGAACAGACTTATGTAATTGATGATTTTGTACAGGGCTTTAAACAGGAATGGAAAAAATCCACAGTGTTTGCCCTTATAGAAATTCTGTTCTTTGCACTTGTTTATATTGCAATAGGTGTGTATTCAAAACTTATAGACAACCGTATTGTATCGACTGTTCTTCTTGCACTGGTGTTTACGGTAATGCTTGTGTTTTTAGCCGCCGCAAATTATGTATGGGTTATGATTGTTTCGGTTGATTTACCTTTAAAACAGATAATAAAAAATTCACTGTCACTATGCCTTGTAAAGCCGTTCGGAACACTTATTTCACTTTTGGTACAGGGTGCGGTAATATTTGTTGCAGTAGGATATTTTCCTGTCGGATTGTTTTTACCATTAGTGTTCGGGTTTTCGATTATGAGCTTTACAGCGTCATTCAATGCGTGGCCGCAAATTGAAAAATATGTAATAAATCCTCATAATACTACGAAAGAAGGAGATTGAAAAATGGCAAGTTTATCATTCAAAAATGTTAAAAAAGTTTATGACGGCGGAGTTGTTGCAGTACACGACTTTAACCTTGAAATTGCAGATAAAGAGTTTATCGTTCTTGTAGGCCCGTCAGGCTGCGGAAAATCAACAACACTGCGTATGGTAGCCGGACTTGAAAGTATTTCGGGCGGCGAACTTTATATCGGCGACAAACTGGTAAACGACGTTGCCCCGAAAGACCGTGACATTGCAATGGTTTTCCAGAATTACGCACTTTATCCGCATATGACCGTTTATAATAATATGGCTTTTGCAATAAAGCTCAGAAAAGTACCACGTGATGAAGTTGACAGACGTGTTCGTGAGGCGGCAAAAATTCTTGGTATTACCGAATACTTACAAAGAAAGCCAAAGGCTCTCTCAGGTGGTCAGCGTCAGCGTGTTGCAATAGGTCGTGCCATTGTCCGTGACCCGAAAGTATTCCTCCTTGACGAACCGCTTTCAAACCTTGACGCAAAACTAAGAGCTCAGACAAGAACCGAAATTTCAAAACTGCACCAGCGTCTTGGAACAACATTCATCTATGTAACTCACGATCAGGTTGAGGCTATGACTCTCGGCGACAGAATCGTTATTATGAAAGACGGATATGTTCAACAGGTAGGCACACCGATTGAAGTTTTCCACTTCCCGTATAATATCTTTGTTGCCGGATTTATCGGCACACCTCAGATGAACTTCTTTGACGCAAAACTGATAAAAGAAACAAGCAAGCTGTCAAAGAACGGCAGTGAATATTATGTTGAACTTCTTGGCAAAAAAATCAAACTTAATGATAAATTACAGGAAGTTTACAGCAAGAAGAATATTTCCGAAATGCCTGTTACACTTGGTATAAGAGCTGAAAACATTGAGATTGTACCTCAGGGAACACCGTCGTCGATTGACACAACCGTTGATGTAAGCGAAATGCTCGGAAATGAAGTACACGTTCACGTTACTATTAACGACAAAGATGTTGCAATTCGTTTACCGGCACTCGATGCAGAGGCTGAATCAATTTCATATAAGCCGGGCGATAAAATTTCCCTGTTGCTCACAAACAAAGCACTTCATCTTTTCGACAAAGAGAGCGAAGTAAACCTTTACTACAAATAATATGTCGCTTAAATCTTAACGGCTGACAGGCGGAACGGGATTAACCGTTTTCCGCCTGTTTTCAGCATATTGACATTATTGTAAAAGTTGTATTATAATAATTCTATTATGTGATTATGATTAAGAAATGTCAGGGGGAATATATATTATGAAAATATGTGCGTCGTGCGGTGCGTCAATACCTGATGAAGCGGCATTTTGCGTATCGTGCGGTTCAAAGGAATTTTTGCAAGAGAATTTTTCAGCAAATCAATATCAAGACCCGAATGTTCAGCAGTACGGATATGCTCAACAATACCAAGACCCGAATGTTCAGCAGTACGGATACGCTCAACAATACCAAGACCCGAACGCTCAGCAGTATGGATACGCTCAACAATACCAAGACCCGAATGTTCAGCAGTACGGATATGCTCAACAATATCAAGACCCGAATGTTCAGCAGTACGGCTATGCTCAGCAATATCAAGACCCGAATGTTCAGCAGTACGGATATGCTCAGCAATATCAAGACCAAAATACTCAGCAGTATGAATACACTCAGCAATACCAAGACCAAAATGCACAGCAGTATGAATACACTCAGCAATATCAAGACCAAAATACTCAACAGTATGAATACACAGAACAACATCAAGACCAAAATACCCAGCAGTATGAATACACAGAACAACATCAAGACCAAAATACTCAACAATATGAATACACCGAGCAGAAACAGGTTCAGAATAAACAGCCGTCAGAGCCGAAAAAAGAAACAGTTCCCGAACCTGAAAATAAAGGTCAGGCAACTATTGATAAACAGAATTATCACGAGGATTCAAAGCATTTCAAATTTGAGAAAAAATCTGATAACACAGATGAAAATGAAGATGATGACACAGATAATAAAAGCAAACCAAAATCAATAAAAGAATTTATCGAACAGCTTATGGACACCAAGGACTGTACGGCTGATTTTAACAGTGAAGATATAAATCAGAATAAAGTCATATCAATAATTGCGTGTTTCGGAATTACATTCTGGGTGTCGTTTGCGTTCAGCGGTAATTCACGATTTTCAAGATTTTATGCAAATCAGGGACTTCTTGTACTTATTGTATCGTTGATTTTCACGATACCTTTTGTACTATTTTCGTCTATTGTAAACACAGCGTGTACAGTATATACCTTTAATTTATCGTCACCGACACTCAGTCCTGTCGGATACATACTTGATTTCCTTCTGTTTGCTGTTTGTTATGCAATACCTATTTTTATGATTGTTGTGGCAATAATAAATATCCGCAGCGGAAAAGCAAAAAATCTTCCATTTGTGGGAAATTTCCGCTTGATAAGATAAAAAATCAGGACGCAGACTTAAATGTTTGCGTCCTGTTGTGCTTATATTTATTCAATTTCAGAATGAGAAAACAGCATTTTTATTTCTGGGTGTTCAGAATGTATTTTCTTGATTTTCTCAAAAGTTTCAAGGTAATAATCAGGATAAGCCTGTAAATCAAGCAGTTTTTGCGTGGGAATATAATTTTCAGTAACGGCTTTTTCGGTTATGCAAGCGTCAGCACCGATAAAAACATTTATTTCGGGTATAAAATATCCCGTCATAGCTTCACAATGCCCGTCAAGGTCAAACCCTAAAATAGAACCATCACCAAGCACATCATACACCCACTTGAAATAATCCTTTAAAAATGTATTTTTACTGTAAGGAACAATCGCACGTCGTGGAATTGAATTTTTCGGAACAGTGCTTTTCATAACTCCGTCAGAAAAAGAACCGCAGTTTAATATTGCAAGAATCTTTGCGTTTGATACAAGTTCATAATTTGGTATAAGGGGCAGACAGCCGCAACATTCAGGGTCGCAGTGAGTCAAAATAACTTTTTTAATGCACACAGCGTCAAAACCCTCGTTATCAAGCTGAGAAATAATCGTGTCGTTTTTATCAAAGGACAGATTGTGCTTTTTTTTATACTTGGTGTATGTTACGGGATTTTTGCTTATGAGGTTACTGCAACCGCTGTTGAACAGAATGTTTCCGAATTTTTTATGTTCAATGCGAAAAACGTTTATCGGCAGTTCGCACAAACCTGTATTGCAGTTTTTGTACATATCAGAAAGCACGATTTTTTCTTTACCGCAGCAATATCGTTTGAAATCAATAATATTTTTCATAAATATTCTCCTGTTTTAAAGTTTATTTCAAGGAACCTGTGTTAGAATAGAAAATATATATTACTTATATTCTATAAATACACAGCAAAAAAGTCAATATTATTAAAATTTTATAATTGTTTATAATTTAACTGTTGTTAATTTCTGAATTTTTTGCTATTATATTAAAGTGCTTTTAAATTTGAATATTTATGTTTAATTATACGGTTTTATAACCGAAAGGAGATTTTTCAATGTCTAAAAACAGTTCACTCAAAAAAAGGATTTTTGCCGCAATTATTGCCGGCACAATGGTTATGTCACTGTCGCTGACAGGCTGTAACAACAACGGAAAAGACGACCAGTCATCAAAAACATCTCAGGTAAGCGAAAATGCCGAGCCGAATACCGAGTCAAAATTTGGTGACAATATTGCCGTAAAATCCGAAAACTACAAAATTTCACTGCCAATAATGACTTACCTTTTTAATTATAACTATCAGAGTTATCTCAGCTACTACGGAACATATATGTCATACTATGGCTTTGATTCGAGCAAAAGCCTTAAAGAACAGTATTATGACGAAAGCAACAGCCAGACGTGGTTTTATTACTTTATGTCAATGACAAAGGATTACATTCAGCAGACTCTTGTTCTTGCTGAGGCAGCAAAGGCAGACGGAATGGAACTTGACGCTACTGACCTTGAAAACATAAAAACATCAATGACACAGCTTGAATCAAATGCCTCTGAAAACAGTATGACAGCAGATGAATATGTTGCTAAATCATACGGCGACGGTGTATCACAGAAAGATATTGAAGAATGTCTTAAACTTACGGCTCTTGCACAGAAATATTACAACAAGGTTTATGACGGCTTTAAATACACAGACGACGATTACGAAAAATATTATCAGGACAACAAAACATCTTATCAGTATGCTGATTTCCTGAAATATACATTTACTGTTCCGGCTGACAGCACATCTTCATCAGATTCATCTGAAACAAGCGAGTCGAGCGAGCATAAGGAAGCGTCAGAAAAGGCAAAGGCATACGCTGAGGCTCTTGCACAGAGCAAGACAGAAGACGAATTTAAGGATTATGTCAAAAAATACCTTACAAAAAATCCTGACCTTGTAACAAGCTCAACATCAACAAGCGAATCATCAGGCGAAGAAAGCAAAATGACTGATGAAGAAATACAGACGGCAATCGACACAGCCGTTGACAGAACACTCAGCGAGAAATATTCTTATGAAGTGACATCTGATGTGGGTAAGTGGTTATTTGACGACAGCAGAAAATCACTTGATACAACGACTATCAAAAATACTGACGGCAGTTATACCGCTGTAATGCTCTTAAAGCCGGCATACCGTGATGAATCAGCATTGAAAGATGTAAGACATATTCTTCTTTCGGCTGATACCTACGGTTCGGACGACGCCGCAAAGGCAAAGGCTGACGAGGTTTACAACGAATGGAAAAAGGGCGACGCTACTGAGGATTCTTTTGGAGAGCTTGCAAATAAATACAGCTCAGACGGCGGTTCAAATTCAAAGGGCGGTCTTTATACAAATGTAACAGAGGGTCAGATGGTTACTGAATTTAATGACTGGTGCTTTGATAAGTCAAGAAAACCCGGTGATACAGACATTGTAAAAACACAATTCGGTTATCATATTATGTATTTCGTAGGCGACAGCGGCACAGCGTGGAAAGTAGCTGTTGATGGTGCATTGCGTTCAAAAGACTTTAACGATAAGTACAATACTCTGAAAGAAGATTACAAAGTTGAATATGATGACGATTATCTGAAAACTATGGAAGTAAAGACCACATCAGAAGAATCATCAACAGAACCTTCAACAGAATCAAAAGCTGACGAGTCATCAAAATCTGAATAATATTATTCAATGATATTGATAAAAATTCAATATTAAATTATAATGGACATAGTGAAAGCTATGTCCGTTATTTTTTGCATAAAATAAATACACTTTTGGAGGTCAACGTAATGAAAACAATCGCAAGTTTTAATGTAAATCATAATTTGCTTAAAAAAGGTATGTACACATCACGCATTGACGGTGATGTCGTAACCTATGATATAAGAATGAAAATTCCAAACAATAACGATTATCTCGGCGACAATGAAATGCACACCTTTGAACATATTTTCGCAACCTATGTACGCAATACAGAATATTCGGACGATATTGTCTATGTAGGCCCTATGGGTTGTCGTACAGGATTTTATTTTCTTGTTCGTGACAGCATTAAACCCGAACAGGCAATACAGCTTGTCCGTGACTGCTTTGCATATATTGCGGATTTTACAGGGGAAATTCCCGGTGCAACAAAAATTCAGTGCGGAAACTATCTTGCACAGGATTTAGACGGTGCAAAGGCTCTTGCAAAGGATATGTGCGAGGTTCTGAAAGACTGGAAACCTGAAAATCTTGAATACGAAAAGTAAAAATGTACTGGAAAAATGATACAAAAGATGATATAATTAAAACTATGAAAACAATAAATTATTCGCATTTTGTGACAAATACGGAATTTCTCGGGCCATATAAACGGAGTGTTCTGTGGGTGCAGAAATGCTGCTTTTCTTGTGAGGGTTGTATTGCACCTGAAATGCAGAAAGACGGCGGATATTTTGCCGATACAAAGACTCTTGCAAGTGTTCTTTTGTCCGATACTACAACAGAGGGCATAACAATAAGCGGCGGCGAACCGTTTTTACAGGCTGACGCTCTTTTTGAAATGATAAATATTATGAAAAGCAAGCGTGATACAGGTGTGATTATTTACAGCGGATTTACGCTTGACGAGTTAAAAAATAAATCCGATAGTGCGGTCGAAAAATTACTTTCTGTAACGGATATTCTCATTGACGGAAGATATGAAAAAAATCTTGATGACGGAATTGCATACAGGGGTTCTTCAAATCAGCGTATTATTTGTCTGTCAGACCGCTACAAAAAAATATCACAAACCTATTACGGACATTATGCACGAAAAACAGAACTCAAAATTGACAACGGACACATAGTTCTTGTGGGAGTGCCGTCTGAAAACACTTTAAAAGCGGTAAGAGATATTATAGATAAAGCAAGGGAGAAACAAATCAATGACAGCGGAATTTGAAATTTTCAGAAAAGACCTTATCAAACTTAATATTTACAAAGAGGTTGTTGCCGACAAGACCGTTTTGCTGGATTTTTTTCTTGACGGAAGTGCAGTCGGAACTGATTATTCTCAGGATATACACGACGAAAATATCGTTATGAACAGATACGGCTGTTTTAATATTTCAGAGGACAAGAACAGCGGAAGTATAACAATTCGTCCCGCACTTGTAAAACTCTCACTGAAAATATCCATTACTTGCCGACAGCCTTTTAATGATAATAAAACACTGACGGTTTACCGTGACGGAAAAACAGAGGCTGAAACATCTTTTGATATTACAAATAATTGCGAGAGTATTGAGCTTATTCCCGAAAACGATAAATATATTATGAAAATAAATTACAGCGAAAATGTTTCAGATACTGAAAATACGGTTAATGCACAACAGGCAGAAACACCTGTACAAGCTGCAAATACGGTAAACAATCAACAGACGGAAACACCCATACAAACGGAAAACATTCAGCCGACAGCCGTACAAAATACGGTTCAGCCTGTTGTTGAAACGAATAATCCGCCGACACCGTCTGTTGAAAATAAGCCCGAAAATCAGAACAAAAGTACAGGGGAAATCCCACAGCAAAAACTTGACGCAATAAAAACCGAGAGTGAAAAAGATTATGAACAATATGCCGAAAAACTCGGAACAGTCAAGGCAGAATATGAATTTGACAAGTCGGTTATTGAATACTATAAAGACCACGACCTTGTGCCGATTGAAAAAATATTTGCGGAAATTGACGAAAAATTAAAGTCGGCAGAAGAACAGATTAAACTTTTCGTTGAGGCAAGACAGAACAAAACAAAAGAAATTGAGGAATAAATTTCAGAGGTAGCTTATGTCACAACAGGTTGCACAACTTCAGAATCAGATTGATTCACTTCAAAATCAGCTTAAAAGTCAAAAACGCCAGATGGAAACAATGCGTCAGAGTATGGCTGAGGAAAACCGTAAAAAATTACAGGAACTCCGTCAGGAAATGGCGAAAAGCGGTACAAATGAACAGGTCAGAAATGAATATAAACGTTTGCTGAATGAATATATTCAGAGTATGAATGATGATGTACAGAACCGCTTTGTCAGCGTTAATGCCGATTATCAGCGGCTTGTGTCCGAAACTCAGAAAACGGAACAGGAACTGTGGGGCAAGACTCAACAGCTTGAACATCTTATAAGTGATTTGAAAACATCAACTGCCCAAAAAGAAGAGGGCAGTATGGACGAGGCACGAAATTCTCTCACTGAGGCAATAACAAAATTCAAGGAAATTCAAAGTAAACCACACGAAATGTTTGCACCAAACCGCCTTAAAATCTATTACAATTCAATCAAGGACGGACAGGAACTGTATCGTTCAGGCTTGTATGAGGCGGCAACGGCAGTAGGAATTTCTGCAAAAACCGGACTTGAACGACTCGGTTTTATCATTGATGATAAAGTTGACGAATGGAACAGGCATTATGAATTGTTTGAATCTGAACTCGAACTTTTGATTGACAAGCTGAAAAATGAAGTCATAGAGTGGAAAAAACTCATAGACCCTAACTACAAAGGCGAAAAACTTTCAAAGGACGAACAAATTGCAAGACTTGTAGAGATAAATTTCTGGTCGGACGGACAGTACGGAAATATTTTTTCCGAATCAAAAAAACTTGTGAAAATCGAAAAGGATATTAAGGCAGTCGGCAAGAAAAAATATCTCAAAGAAAACCCCTCAGCTATAAAAATTGACGAGCTTAAACAGAACACCGAAAAGCTGAACAAACTTGATGATAAACTTGACGAACAGTGCGAGTTTTACAAAAATTCATACAGAGCCTCTTGTGAACGTTTTGAATGGGGCGAAAAGCTGATTGATTTTCTTGAAAACGACATCAATCTTGTTTTTCACGATAAACAGTCAAACTACCGTATTGCCGACAGCGACAAGATAAATCAGCAGAATTTCAAAAATTATGTTCTTAACCAGTTCGGTGACGAAACAATTACACAGGACGTCCGTCAGTGGCTTGAACTGACGTTTGAAAACAGCGGCGGAACATATATCTATATTTATATTGTGCCTATCGTAAAGGATAAAAACGTCACAAACCATATTATTCTGTATGTGGATTATGACGGTGTGGTTCAGGAGGACTACACAAAGGATATTTATAATCACATAAGCGAGTGTCTTGGTCTTGCTTTTCCTGAGGACGTTATGGACTATGTAAACGATATTTCTCAGTTACAGGCAAGCAATAACAAAACAATTCGTGAAACTGCCGGCACTCTCGTCAGACGCAAAGAAAAACGCAAAGAACAGAAAAAATCATAAAATTATATTTTTCAGGAGGAAAATTATGAGCGGACTTTCATTCGGGCTTATTTCACTTGTTGCATACGGTATTGCTTCAATAGCTTCCGCATCAACAAAAAGTGCAAACAAACAATCATCATCATCTGTAAGAAATACGGCGAACAGATATGAACAAACTAACCGTCAGCAACGTCAGCCAATCCAGTATTACAACGGATATTACAACAACGGCACGACAAACGCTTACAGGGGACAGGCTGTTCAGAATAATGTACAGCAGAACAGACAACAGAATGTTCGTCAGAATACACAGCAGAACAGGCAACAGAATGTTCGTCAGAACACACAGCAAAACAGTCAACAGAATGTTCAGCAAAATACAAGACAAAACACACAGTCTTATAATAACAATTCCCGTCAGGCAAATATTCAGGCAAAGGAACAGAAACAGCTTGAAAAATATGCAAATAATCTCGGCAATCTCAGAAACGATATTCAGAGCAATATGAACCGTCAGGTTGAACTCAACCGTCAGGCGTCAGAACAGATGATAAACGAAATTGAACAGGTAAGAGCCGAAATGCAGGCGGCATCTGAAAAAAGCCTTGAAGATTATGACGAGTATCTCGGAATTATGAAAGAAAAAAGACAAGAATTGTCCGAGAAAATTTATAGTCAGCAAGAGGCGGTAAACAGACAGTACCGTGATACAATCTCAGAAAGTATGGTTCAGATTACAACTCAGCTTAACAACAAGCATAAAGAGTATCTTGATGAGATTTCACAACTACAAAATGACATTCAGGCAAAAAACGAAAAAGCCGCCGAAATTGCAAAGTCATATATTGCTGAGGCACAGACAACAATCAAGTCGCTTATTGAAGATTTTGAGGGCGAAAAATACGTCGGCAGAGAACTAATCGCACTTAATGAACAGCTTAACAAGGCTATTGACCAGTACAACAAGGGTTATTACGAGAGTGCAATAGCTGCGTCAAAAGACGTTCTTATCGGAACAGTTGAAGAAATATATCACGCTGACGAGAAAAAACAGGAATGGGAAAATTACTACAAAATTGCCCTTGCATTGTCAGCCGACCTTAAAACATTTATCGACTCACAGGAAACCGTTTCACAGGATATAATCGACAGCGTAAAAGCCGAAAAAAATGTTGAACTCAACGAGGAAATAGCCGGTACAAAAATTGCCGACTACACAGGCAAAAACTCACAGGGTGTCACAAAGTACGATTATATAAGACAAAAATCATACGAAATTGACCAAATGCTTAATTCCGACGAGGCAAAAAATCTTTCGGCAGAACAGCTCAAACAATACATTGATTTTATCAATACACAGCTTTATCCGCAATCGGCTTGCTGTATTACAACAGGTATTCTCAATATGGACAATGCGTATTCACGACAGAATATGAGTGAAGATATTGTTGATTTCTTTGAGGAACATAACTTTTCTTTTGCGGGATATTCTTATGATGAAAACAGGCACGACAAGCCACTGCACGTTTATCTTTCAAACGAGGCGACAGGTGAAGAACTTGTTGTGTCGCTTGCACCGCAACAGCTTGAAAACGGTGATATTCAGACTCGTGTTGAGCTTGAACAGGTAAAGGGCGACGAAACCAACGAGGAACGCAAGGCATATTACCGTGAATGTATAAATCAGGTTATCACTCAGAAAAACCCGGGTTCAAGCGTTAATATCCAGTGCGACAAATCAACCCTCAACAAACTTTCAAACGGCAGACAAGCCCAACAAAGACGACAGGCACAGAATAATTCGTAATTCGTAATGCGTAATTCGTAATTGTTTTGTGTGTGGTTAGTAGTTGTTAAGATTTTTACTTCTGAAATTTTTTAGAAGTGGAGGCAAGCAAAATGGTAAATTTAGTAAACTATAAATGAGCAAATTTAAATCATACTCGTCAAAATACACAAAAAATACCGTTAAGCAACCATAGCAAATAAATCCGAAATATTCTTTCCGGATTTACCAAACTCATATACGAAACGAATCCTTTCGTATTCAATTTT
>JAQXZA010000123.1 GCA_029226955.1 Clostridia bacterium
ATTATTCTTGTAAGCTCGGGTGCAATAGGCATAGGCGTAGGAAAACTCAATCTCCCCGAACGACCGACTGAAACACGCTATAAACAGGCTCTTGCGGCTGTCGGACAGTGTGAACTTATGTTCCTTTATGACAAATTGTTCGGTGAATACAATAATTCTGTTGCACAGGTTCTGCTGACGAAAAACATTCTCACTAACGAACACTCAAAACAGAATGTTGTAAATACCTTTGAAACTCTTCTTGAAATGGGAATTATACCTATCGTAAACGAAAATGATACCGTCGCTATTGATGAACTTGTCGGATTGAATTTTGGTGATAATGACAATCTTTCCGCAATAGTTGCCGACCTTGTGGCTGCTGATTTGCTTGTAATTCTCACTGATATTGACGGCTTGTACGATTCCGACCCACGCAAAAATCCGAACGCAAAGAAAATTCCTGTTGTCAGCTACATTGACGACCACATAAGAGAAATGGCTGGCGGTTCGGGTTCTAATCGTGGAACAGGTGGTATGGCAACAAAAATCACCGCCGCAGCCGCCGCAACAAGTGCCGGAATTAACTGCTGTGTTATGAGCGGTAATTCTCCCGAAAACATCTACAAACTTATCGACGGCGAACAAATCGGAACAATGTTCCTCTCAACAATCTGAAACAGAGCGGAGTTGTTATGAGAGTGGAGTGTGAAGAGTGGAGTTGTTATGAGAGTGGAGAGTGGAGAGTGGAGTTGTTATGAGAGTGGAGTGTGGAGAGTGGAGAGTGGAGAGTGGAGAGTGGAGAGTGGAGTTGTTGAGAGTTAGGAGTTAGGAGTGAGGAGTTAGGAGTTATTTACAGTGCGGAAAACGACTTAATTATAACAATAACTTTGAATGAAATTTGACAGTGGCGGCACGCCACCGCAATTACGCATTACGCATTACGAATTACGCATTAAATACAGGGGGTTTTTTTATGAGTTTGAATGAAATGGGTAAAAATGCAAAGGCGGCGGCAAGAACTCTTGCTGTTGCCGGTGAAAAGAAAAATGACGCTCTTAAAGCTATCGCAAAGGCTTTAACGGATAATGCTGACAAGATAATCGCCGCTAACAAAATTGATATTGAAAACGGCATTAAAAATAATCTTACATCAGCATTGCTTGACAGGCTTAAACTTGATGAAAAGAGAATTAAGGGTATTGCTGACGGTGTACTGGAAGTTGCCGCTCTCCCTGACCCTGTCGGAACGGTTATTTCGGGAAGTACAAGACCAAACGGTCTTAAAATAACAAAGGTTCGTGTGCCGATTGGTGTAATAGGAATTATATATGAGGCTCGTCCGAATGTTACGGCTGATGCGGCGGTTCTGTGCCTTAAAAGCGGAAACGCTGTTATTTTGCGTGGCGGCAAAGAGGCAATAAATTCAAACAAATGTATTGCCGACATTATGCGTAACGCAATCGAAAGCACGGGACTTGACAAAAATTCCGTACAGCTTATCGAGGACACGTCAAGACAATCATCTGTTGAACTTATGTGCCTTACGGAATATCTTGATGTGCTTATTCCACGTGGCGGCAAGGGACTTATCCGTGCGGTTGTCGAAAACGCAAAAGTTCCTGTTATTGAAACAGGTGCCGGAAACTGTCACGTTTATGTAGATGAAAGTGCCGATATTGATATGGCGGCAAATATTATTTATAATGCAAAAACTTCACGTCCGTCAGTGTGCAACGCAATAGAAACAATACTTGTACACGAAAACATCGCTGAAAAAGCCCTGCCTGTAATAAAGGCAAGGCTTGACGAAAAAAATGTTGAACTGCGTGGCTGTGAAAAAACACGTGCAATACTCGGCGACTGTGTTGTTCCCGCAATCGAAAGCGACTGGGAAACAGAATACGGTGATTATATTCTTGCGGTAAAGGTTGTGCCGTCATTCGAGGACGCTGTGGCACACATCACAAAGTATTCAAGCGGACACAGCGAATGTATTGTAACATCAGACTACAAAAAGGCTCAGCGTTTTAAAGATGAAATTGACGCTGCCGCTGTTTATGTCAATGCGTCAACACGCTTTACTGACGGCGGTATGTTCGGTCTTGGTGCGGAAATCGGCATTTCAACTCAGAAACTTCACGCAAGAGGCCCTATGGGACTTAACGAACTCACTTCAATGAAATTCATCATTGAGGGCGACGGTCAAATCAGATAAGCAAGTACAAAAGTGCAAGAATAAGACTGTTATCCGCCTTTTCGTCCATTAAAATCAATATAAGACTGAGTATCAGCGTTCTGTCCCTGTCTTTCATAAGTACATCAAAAACATTGTCAACTATGTTTTCGGAATGATGAGAATGTTCGGGAGTGCTTTTTTGTGAATTGCTGTTATGATGTATTTCGTGGTTTTTTTGTTCGGTTTGTGTTGGCGGTTCTTGCTTAGAATTTGCGGAAATGTCCTGTGTATTCTGATTGTCGGATTTTGCACGGCTCTGCATTTCCTTTGCACGACGCATAGCCTCTTGCTGCATTCTTTTCATATCGTTTTCGTTCATAATATCACCGCCGTTTTTATGTTAAAAAAGTTTAAAGCCTGAATCTTTCAGCAAGGGCAGCATTTTCATAAGACCGAGAAGTTTTATTGCCTCGTCAACTTTTTTCTTACGTTCGTCACGCAAAAACGGCTTTAAGGCTTTTAAAAGACGTGTGCTGTCGTCCTCCTGATTTACCGACCTTAACAGCGGTGCAAATTTCATAACAGCTGACAGCATTTCGGGATTTAAAAAATCATTCGTCGGCTTTGACGGCGGCAACGGCGGTTTCGGGACATTGTTTTGATTTTGTGCGGAAAAATCAGACTGCCCCAGAAGTCCTGTAAGCCCCTTGATTTGTTCCATTGTTTCGGGATTACTGAGCAATTCGGTTATCTTCCGGGACAAGTCTTCCATAGATTATTTTTCCCCCATCAGTTTTTTAATCAGAGCCTGTGCCTGCGGAGATGAAAGTATTTTTTCGGTTTCGCTTTTGTCGGAGAGGATTTTTTCCACCCGTTTCTGTTGTTCGGGCGACAGATTGTCAAACATCTTTTTTACACCGTTTTGATCCATAAATCATCACCACCTTTAAAATTCTATGCACGAAACTTTTAATATATGTTCAGGAGGCAACAAATGAAAATTCTTGTTTTATCCGATTCCCACGAAAAAACCACTCAACTGGAAACCATTATCCGTTTAAATTCTGCCGCTGAGGTTGTTGTTTTCTGCGGTGACGGAAACGGCGATATTGAGGATATGCGTCATATATACCCCGAAAAAATGTTTATTTCCGTAAGAGGAAACTGCGACTGGTGCTGTAATGTCCCCGACAGAGAGGAAATTACACTCTGCGGCAAAAAAATCTTCATCACGCACGGACATCTCTACGGTGTAAAACAGGGTTTAAGCCGCATTACCGAATACGGTCACAGCATAAATGCCGATATTGTACTTTTCGGACATACTCATCAGCAAATTGTTACCGTTGACGGTTCAATGCTTTTGATGAACCCCGGTTCTCTCGGTTTCAACGCCGAATACGGAATTATTGACATTGACGACAGCGGCAAAATAACCGCACAGGAATACCCACCCTACCCTCTCGGCAAAGCCGTAATACAGAGTGGAGAGTGAAGTGTGGAGAGTGGAGTTAAAAATTATGAATTTTGCGACAGCACAGTTACACTTCTTTTATTGAAGTGTCGCATAAAAAAGTCAGTGTTTATGCGGCTTTCAGAGAATTTTGCAATTTGCAGAAGTGTCGTAGAAGTGTCGCAATTTAAAAAAATCGGCTGTACTGTCGTGTTGATAATACAGTCGATTTTATTTATATATTATTGAATTTCATAAAACTAACGGCTCGCACAACAACTCCACTCTCCACTCTCCACTCTCCACTCTACTTTTTGTGTATTATGGTTTTGCTGCTGAAATAGGTCAGTAAGAAGTATGCTGTATAAAGCACTCCTACAAACAAGCCTGTCGGAAGTAATGTTGCACCTATATCTATAAATGCAATTTCGGAAAGTGTTTTCTGAACCGCTATAAGTCCGAAAACTGAATGTAATACACCAAGCAAAAGCGGGAATATGAAATAACAAAGTATTTGTATGAACAGTGCTTTGTTGAGCATTTTTTTGTCTGCTCCGAGTTTTGCAAGAAGTTCATAACGGCTCTTGTTTTCGCTTGCCTGTGTAAGCTGTTGTATTGCAAGTATTGCCGCACAGGTTACCATAAATACTATGCCGAGATATATTGCAAGGAATGAAAGCAAGGCTTTGGTTGTTACAGATGAATTATATATTTCTACTTTTGAATAATATGTCATAAACGGTTCTTTTTCATAATTGTTGTCTTCTGAATATTTGTCTTTATATTCACGAACTTGCTGTTCAAATTTCTTTTCTTTTGTTTCGTCTTTTAAACTTAAATTCAATATCTGATAATACGGTCTTGTTGTTTTCATTTCCTGTATAATGCTGTCGGGAACGATTATGTTTCCTGCACCGACATCAGTTACGGCACCGTTTATCCATTTTACAGGAGAAAGCGTTTTGCCGCCTACTTTTATTTTTGAGTTTGCGTTCTGAACAGACTGAAAGTATGAATCAATAATACTGTAATTTGAAAGCAGTGCATACTGTCCGTCATCAAGCGTTATTTCCTCCCGTCCTATAAGACGCATAGCCTTGTTAAAGTCGGAAACCGAAACTATCAAGACAGTCTGGTCATTCATCATCTCAAAGCCTTCCGGTAATTCAACACCGAAATCAGCGTATGTTACATCTGCATAGTATTGGTTACAAATCGCATAATCCTTTACATATTCGTTTTTGCTTATGAATTTTTCCAAATCTGCCAAATCATTCTGTGAATACTCCTCATACATTGCCGCACCGTCATCAGTATCAATAAAATCTGACTTGTCACCCTTATAGACAATACCACTCTGGAAAGAATACTCAAATGACGCCATACTTTTCAGCATATCATTAAATACGGTTTGAAGTCCATAACCGCTTGAAAAAACACCTATCGTAAGAAGAAGTACAATACTTACAACCGAAATTGATATAAAATTAGTATTTATATTACTTCCAAGCTGACGGACAACAAACATATTGAGATTTTTATAGTATAATTTTTTACTTCTGCTGATAAGCACTGTGAGAAGTCCCGACAGCGAAAAGAAAAACAATACTGTTCCGATAATTCCGAGAACTATTGCAGTTAAAAACTTTTCATTGATGTATAACATTCCGTTATCAATGATAAGATAGTACGCAACACCGAGAATTATAAGGGACAAAATACAAAGAATTGCATTGACTTTTGTGTTTCTGATTTTGAGGTTCTGATTTTTTCTTCCGGCATAGATAAGGTCAATGAGTTTGAATCTTGAAATGAGAATAGCATTGAATAATATTACAACCAAAAATACAATTCCAAAATAAATTATGCTTTTCAGCATTGCGTCAAACGAAAACACAAACTGAAAACTTGTCATATCGACTTCAAACAGTTTTGCCGTAAACACTGACATAAACTGCGACAGGAAAATTCCGCCGAGTATTCCGACAACAAGTGCTGCTATTGCAATTACTGATGTTTCAAGCACAAGAATGAATGAAATTTTGCCTTTGCCCATTCCGAGCGTCATATAAATTCCGAGTTCTTTTTTTCGTCTTTTTATGAAAAATCCGTTTGCATAAACAATGAGAAATCCAAGCACAACCGCAACAAATACCGATACATACGACAATACCTCACATATAGCGGTAACTGACTGTGTTTTTTCTTCCGTCATATCAAACATTGCCTGTTGTGCATAAATCGAGTTGAACATATAAAACACACATACACCAAATGCAAGTGTGAAAAAGTAAACGGTAAAGTCTTTTATGCTTTTTCCGACGTTTTTAAAGGCAAGTTTAGTCAGCATCAAGCTCACCTCCAAGCACAGAAACAACTTCCATTATCCTGTCAAAGAACATTTTGCGTGTTTCGTTGCCACGAATTATTTCGTTAAAAATTTTTCCGTCTTTGATAAAAAGAATACGCTTACAGTAGCTTGCGGCAAATGCGTCGTGCGTTACCATAAGAATTGTAGCCGATACCTGTGTGTTAAGCCTGTCAAAACTTTCAAGCAGCATTTTTGCGGATTTTGAATCCAATGCACCTGTCGGCTCGTCAGCAAGAACCAAAGCCGGATTTGTGACTATGGCTCTTGCGGAGGCAACTCTCTGTTTCTGACCGCCTGACATCTGATAGGGATATTTTTTGAGTACATCTGTAATGTTAAGAAGTTCCGCTGTTTTTTCAACTCTCGGTCTTATTTCATCAGCAGGAACTTTCATAATTGTAAGTGCAAGTGCTATATTATCATAAGCTGTAAGCGTATCAAGAAGATTGAAATCCTGAAAAATAAATCCGAGATAATCACGGCGGAATTTTGAAATTTCACCTGAACGCATTTTTGTAATATCAATACCGTTTATAAAAATGCTGCCGGCTGTGGCACAATCAATAGTTGAAATGCAGTTTAAAAGTGTTGTCTTGCCACTTCCTGACGCACCCATAATCCCGATATATTCGCCTTTTCCGACCTGAAAGCTGATATTGTCAACCGCTTTTGTAATGTTGCCCTTGCCCCCGTAATATTTTTGCAGATTTTCAACTTTTAATATTGTTTCCATAATATATTACCCCCTGATTTAATTCATAATTTCTTTTTCTGATATAAATTATAACATCAGGGCATAACAACAACAATCGAATAACCTTACAGTAAAGTGACATTTTTGTAAGAAAATATATGTACAGAAAAAGAGAGATGCTATTGCATCTCTCTTTTCCGCCTGAATCTGTAATTTTGTTTAACCGCATAAAATGCTGAGCCATGTTGGTGCGGTCATCAAAAAGCCTGTATAACAGCCTACTCCAAACCAGAACATACTATTCACCTCCATAATATAATTAACGGTTTAGCGTTAATTATATTATATCAAGTTTATTTTAAAAGTCAACGGTTTAGCGTTAATAACCTTTAACAAATATTGATATGATTATTTATATAAATTCAATAATTTGTATAAGGAGATTAAAGTATATTATGAACATTTCGCAAGCAGTATCAAAAAGAATTTTAGAATTATGTAATGAAAGAAATATAACCGTAAATAAATTATCTACTATTTCAGCGGTAACACAATCAACCGTAAGTGACATTGTTAATAACAAAGCTAAAAACATTGGTATAGTCACAATAAAAAAATTATGCGATGGTTTGGAAATAACTGTTTCTGATTTTTTTGATACAGACTATTTCAGAAATATAGAACAGGAAATATGTTAGGATTAAGCAAAAATAAAAGCGATACGGAAAATCTCTGTATCGCTTTAATATTTCAATCCGCAAGCATAGTCAGCTTGTCTTTCGGAAATATGATTTTTACGGTAGTGCTTTCACCCTCGACTGATGATATTTCAAAGCCGATGTGCATTTTTTCACAAAGTTTTTTGCATAAATAAAGCCCTATTCCTGTTGACTTTGCAAATTTTCTGCCGTTTTCGCCTGTAAAGCCTTTTTCAAACACTCTGCCTGTATCTTTTTCAGGAATACCTATGCCGTTGTCCGTTATCGACAAAACAACATTTATGCCGTCCTCTTCCGCTGAAAAAGCAAGAACAGGCTTGTCTTTTCTGTATTTTATGCTGTTTGAAACAACCTGTCCAAGAATAAATTCCAACCATTTCGGGTCTGAAAAAACAGTATAATCAAGTTTTTCCGTTTTAATCACGAATTTACAGGAAATAAGCTCCTTTGAATATTTCTTTAAAACAGTTTTCACTTCCCTGTCAAGCGTAAGGGTTCGTATTGAATAATCTTTTTCAAGATTTGTACACCTTGCATAATATAAAGCCTGTTCAACATATCTGTCAATTTTTGCCGTTTCGTCAGATACTGCTCTGCTGAACTCGTTTTTATTGTTTTCGCACATAAGATTTATGCAAGAAATAGGAATTTTAACCTCGTGAATCCACGTTTCTATGTATTCTCTGTATTCATCACTCTGTATTTTGTATTTTGAAATTTCGTCATTCATTGCCTTTGAACACTGATTTAAAATATCATACATAATTTCCGCATCGGCAAAATCGGGATTTTCAATCACTGAAACAAGATATTGCTTTTTGTCTATGTTTTCAAATGATGAATACATATTGTTGTAAAATCTTCTCTTTTTAAAATATTCAATAATCAGCGGAACAAAACTCACTGCCATCATAATACAGCACACAAAAATCACACTGAATATTCCTACATCAAAAACACTCAAAAGATAACCTGTAAAAATTATTACTGCCGTCTGACAAATCAAAAACGGAACTTTATCTTTTATAAACAAACTGAATTTCATACTATGTAACCTTGCCCCCGTTTTGTGATAATGAAGTCATCAAGTCCGATTGATGAAAGTTTTTTACGCAAGCGGTTTATATTTACCGTAAGAGTATTATCGTCAATAAATTCATCAGTCTGCCATAATTCATTCATTATATCTTCCCTTGAAACTATGTGTTCCTTGTTTTTGATGAGAAATAAAAGTATCTGAAATTCATTTTTTGTCAGTGCTATGCTTTTGTCCTTATATTCCGCCGTGCTTTTTGAGAAAATAAGTTCAAGCCCCCTGTATTCTGCCGTATCGCTAACTGTATTTCTTCCTCGTTTAAGGACTGCCGAAATATGTGCAAGAAGTATATGAGAATTATAAGGCTTTGTGATAAAATCGTCAGCACCTAAATTCAATGACATTAACTCGTCCATATCTGTACTTCTGCTCGTCACAATTATAACAGGGACATCTGATTTTTTGCGTATTTCTCTGCATATCTGATAGCCGTCATAATAGGGCAAATTTATATCAAGCAGTATAAGTGACGGATTTTCATTAAAAATATGCTGTACTATATTCTGAAAATCATCACTGTAAGCACATTCATATCCATAAGAATTAAGCAGTTTGCAAAGTTCGGTTCTGAGTGTTTTGTCGTCCTCAACTATGTAAATTTTCATATTTTCACCCGATTTTTTATTCTGTATTTCACGCTTAATTATAACATTTATTCCACCAAAATCAATAACAGGCTCTATAATAAATGTTGGGGTAAGCAAATAGAGTCAAAAAAACTTTTTAAAATTTTTTCAAAAAAGTAGAGCATATTTGCTAAAAATCCGTTAAAATGGAATTGACAAGAAACCTATGAACGGAGGAACAAATATGC
>JAQXZA010000124.1 GCA_029226955.1 Clostridia bacterium
TATTGTAGGTGTTTTGGTATATAATGTTTTCATGTGAATTACTCCTTTAGGTTTCCAATGGTTTATTTGGTCATTTACCATTTTATCACCTTTTGGTCAGTAATTCACTTTTTATTTTATGAAAACTTGGAAACTGGTATTTATATAATAAATTATTTTTATTTTTTTCTTATATATAATAAATTAAAAAAGTGCTACATATTTAAATATATTATTAAAAAAAGTGAGTATTTATGCGGTTTTGAAGTACATCAGCCGCTTTAAAAAAGTGCTACTTTTTATCAAAAAAACGCTACTTTTTATTGAAAAAACGCTACTCGAATAAACTGACGGTCACAATAATTACGCATTACGCATTACGAATTACGAATTATTTTTCATCGTGAGTGAAATTCTGCCTTTTGTTGTATCAACGCTCAATATGCGGACATTTACAACGTCACCGACTTTAAGAACGTCTGACGGGTGATTTATGCGTTTGTCGCTAATCTGAGAAATATGCACAAGTCCGTCCTGATGAACACCTATATCAACAAATGCACCAAAGTCTATTACATTTCTTACAGTGCCTTTGAGTTCCATTCCCGGCTTTAAGTCCTTGATGTCAAGAACATCTGTACGCAAAAGCGGCGGCGGCAGTTCGTCACGGGGGTCACGACCGGGTTTTGTGAGTTCGTCGGCAATATCGTTAAGTGTAGGAACGCCTACACCGATTTTTTCGGCGGCTGTTGTTTCGCCTATGTTTTTAATTTTTTCACGCAGACCATCAACACCGCCGTTTATAATATCAGCGGTTGTATATCCGCAGAGTTCAAGCAGTTTTTCGGCGGCAGTGTATGATTCGGGGTGAACGGCAGTATGGTCAAGCGGATTTTTACTTTCGGGTACACGCAAAAATCCGGCACACTGTTCAAATGTTTTCGGGCCAAGTTTAGGGACTTTTTTAAGTTCTGAACGTGAGTGAAAAGCACCGTTTTCTTCCCTGTAAGCAACGATATTTTTTGAAACGGTTGAGCTTAATCCGGCAACCCTTGACAGCAGTGCGGGGGAGGCTGTGTTCAAGTCAGCACCTACATTATTAACACAATCCTCGACAACACCGTCAAGAGCCTCGCCAAGCTGTTTTTGCGGCATATCGTGCTGATACTGTCCTACACCTATTGCCTTTGGTTCAATTTTTACAAGTTCGGCAAGAGGGTCTTGAAGTCTTCTTGCGATTGAAACGGCACTTCTCAGAGTTAAATCGAGGTCGGGCATTTCAGCGGCGGCAAGTTTTGACGCTGAATAAACCGACGCACCGGCTTCACTGACAACCATATATGAAACTTTATCATCAATTTCCGAGATACATTCAGCGGTAAACATTTCCGTTTCCTTTGAGGCTGTGCCGTTGCCTATGGCGATTATTTCAGCGTGATATTTTTTAATCATATTTTTGAGTGTCTGTTTTGATTTCTGAACCTGTTGTTCATTGTGTGTGGGATAAATTACCGCCGTATCAAGAACACGTCCTGTCGGGTCAACAACGGCAAGTTTACAGCCTGTACGGTAACCGGGGTCAAGACCTATTGCAGTGTGTCGCTTTACAGGCGGTTGCATTAAAAGCTGACGGAGATTGAGTGCAAAAAGTTTTATTGCCTGTTCGTCAGCTTTGTCAGTGAGTTCGGAGCGTATTTCGGTTTCGACAGACGGGAAAATCAATCTTGAATATGCGTCAGCACAAGCGTTTTTAACTGTTTCGGCACATTCGTTATTTGCGGTTACAAGAAGTCTGTAAATTATATTAAGACATCTGTCGTCCTCAATTTCAATTCCGACTTTCAGAAAACCCTCACGTTCACCCCTGTTGAGTGCGAGAATACGGTGTCCGGCAATTTTATTTACAGGTTCGCTGAAATCATAATAAGCACTGTAAACGCTGTCTTTTTCAGCGTCAGCGGCTTTTGAAACGATAAATCCGTTAAGGCGGATTATGTTTTTGAGTCTTTTGCGTATTTCGGCATTGTCGGATACATTTTCCGCAATAATATCCATAGCACCCTGAATTGCGTCATCAGCAGTTTCAACACCTTTTTCGGCATTGATATATTTTTCAGCCATTTCTGACGGAATACCGTTTTCCTGTGCAAAAATTTCGTTTGCAAGACCTTCAAGACCTTTTCCTTTGCAACGGACGCACGTGTTTTTCTTTTAGGCTTGTACGGACGGTAAATATCCTCAATTTCCGAGAGCATTTTTGCGTTTTCGAGTGCTGATGAAATTTCATCATTCATTTTTCCAAGACCGTCAATAAGCGTGTAAACTTCCTCACGTCTTTTATCAAGATTGCGGAGATATTCAAGTCGCTCACTTATTTCTCTTATTGTCTGGTCGTCAAGAGTTCCGTGCATTTCTTTTCTGTATCGTGCAATGAACGGAATTGTGTTGCCCTCGTCAAGAAGGTTTATTATATTTTGTGCATATTCGGTTTTAATATTAAACTGTTCCGAAAGCTGTTTTGCATAATCCATCAGTAAATTTATCCTTTCAAAAAATTAAAATTATCGGCTGTGTGTGAAAAGTCCGACTATCCATTCGGCAGCATAGCATATACCCCATATTACAGGCTGATGTAATACATAAATCAAAAGTGCGTGTCTGCCAAGCCACGAAAAAAACGGTATTCTTTTTTTATACATAAATTTCGGGAATTTGTTTGCGGCGGCAGCTTTTCCTAAAAATGCTCCGGCAAAGAATATGAATATCCAAGGAAGTAACGGGAAATAGTCAGATGATGAAAAAGTTTTGCTTGGACAGCCGAATACATACATAAAGTCAGTATTATACCATTCTGTCGGCAGTTTGTACGAAAACAAAAACGGCAGTCCGATTGAACCCGTTGTTATATTGTAGAAAAGTATAAACAAAACCGCATTTAAAATAAAACCAACCCACATAGGAATTAAATTCAGGAATTTTCCGATTATTCCGTATGCCATCATACATATAGAGAGCATATGAAGAATACCGAAACGAATCATATCGTGACTTCCGAGTGCAAAGTAGGTCACAAGCGTAATTGCATAAGCTATGAAAAAAAGTTTTACGCCACGGACTAAATTCGAGTGGCTGAGTTGTGACGATATGCCCGAAATAAGTATAAAAAGTCCGGCGAAATACGGTTCGGCAGGTTCAAAGAATTTTACAAGGGTAACTCCCCACGGTATCTTGAAAAAAACACCGATTGAAAAAAATGCGTGATAGAATACCATACAAAAGACCGCAAAACCACGCAATTCGTCAAGAGTATGTATTCTCGGTTTTTCTTTTGGCTTTGGTTTCGGGGCTTCTTTTGCAGCTTCACCCATAAACAATCCCTCCGTTTTACTTTGTAAAATTTATGTTTGTGCTGTTCAAAATATTTTTAGTGTGTTATAATTGCCATAATAGATTATATCAGCAAAATAACATATAATCAAGGAAAACAATGAACAGCTTTAAGGAGGAAAAGTATATGAGTTTATTTGACAGAAGAACGGACACCGAAAAAGAACTTGACGCATACAGAAACAGCCACCCGACAAATGAACAGCAAGACCGCTATAATTACGGAAACGAAAATTATAATAACTCTCAGAATACAAACAACAACATAAATACAACAAACACATACAGAAATACACAAACCAATGTCAAAAATAATAAGAAACATACAGTGGCAAATGTCATTATTGCAATTCTTGTTGTGTTGCTTATCGGTTCGTTTGCGGGAATGTTTTTTCTGGCGGATATGGGAAAAGTCGGTTGGATAATGGTAATGTTCGGTCAGACGTTTTTTCTGTTCGGAATGATTGGATTTGTAGGCAATATTAAATCAGCAAAAAAATCAGTCATTTCGTATGTGGGAACTCTGATTTTTTCGGTTGTGGGCTTGCTTATAGCAGTAAGCGGTTTCCTTAATGAATTTTCTGACGGTCAGACAATGGAATATCTCAGTCGTCTTATGAGCGGAAAGCTGGTTGCGGTGCTTTTGTGTTCGGTTTTTATAATAATTGGTGCGGTTGTCTGTATTTCTGCAAATGTAAAACATTCAAAGAAAAAAAGTCGCTGTAATGTTTCTGTTACGGCTGAAATAATTGATGTAAAAGTCAGCAAATCAACGAGTGACGGACATACTACACGTCACTATGCACCTGTTTACAGATATTATTACGGCGGAACGGAATATATACAGGAGTCTGATGTTTACCTGAATCAAAGAATTATGCCGGACAGTCAGGTGGAAATATTTATTAACCCGAATGATGTAAACGATATTTATGAACCGCAGCGTATGTCGGCATATACTAATACATCAACAATGATTGGTGTTTTCTTTGTGATTATGGGAATTGTTGCATTAACATTCGCCATAAGGGGAGTTTAACAAAATGGGCGGAAGTCCCCGACCTCTAAGGTCGGGGATGGATAGCCCGTCAGCCGCAAGGCTGACAGATATTTGACATAATCGGTAATTTGTGCTATTGTGATAAAAAGCAGTATTCGGGAAGTGAAAAGTAATGAATAAAGCCTATAAATTCAGAATATATCCGAATGATAAACAAAAAGTTTTGTTTGCAAAAACATTCGGCTGTGTCAGATTTATTTACAACAAAATGCTTGAAGATAAAATCAAGCATTACGAAAAAACAAAACAAAAGCTGAATAATACACCTGCACAGTATAAAACTGAATTTGAGT
>JAQXZA010000125.1 GCA_029226955.1 Clostridia bacterium
TTGCCTTGCACTCAAAGAGCAGTACAAAGAGGATAACGACCCTGTACGTCAGTTTTTCGCTGAATGTTGTCAGTTCCGACAGGGTAAATTCAAAGTTATCAAGGACAACGACTACACTCGCCGTGAAATTTACTCTACATACAAATACTGGTACAAGGAGAATGTAAGTTCATATTATAACAGCGTTTCGGAAAAAAAGTTCAAAGACGATATTTTGGAAATTCTCGCAGAGGGCGAAATTGAGAAAGATGACGCAATATTTAAATACAATGGCGGAAGATATTATGCAATTACTCTGAATGATGACGGCAAAAAATATTACAATGAATTTATGTTTGAAAAAGCAAGATACAGACATTAAAAATGACGCAATTTTTGGGGCACTTCTTTAAGAATTTGGGGCATTTCTTTGCTGATTTGGGGCACTTCTTTAAGAATTTGGGGCACTTCTTTGCTGATTTGGGGCACTTCTTTAAAACGTCTGATATACCTAAAAACCGCATAAATACTATGTTTTTTGAATAATATATTTAAATATGGGGCACTTCTTTTTAATTTATAATATAAGAAAAAAATAAAAAATAATATACTATATAGAGAGAAATACTCAAAAAATGCAAGAAGTGCCCCAAAATTGCTAAAAGCCGCATAAACACTGACTTTTTCGTGGGGCACTTCTGAAAAATAAATGCCCCATACTGCCACAAAACCCATAAAAACGCTACAAACTGACGGTCACAACAACTCCACACTCCACTCTCCACACTCCACTCTCCACTCTCCACTCTCCACTCTTCACTCTTCACTCTCCACACTCCACTCTCTCAAAGATTCTTCCGCAGTTGTCGGTGTCGTTGTAGCGGAAAAATCCCCGACAACGTTGTTCGTATTTGCTGTCTTGCGGAAAATTGCTTTTTGCTTTTGTGTTGATGAAGTCGATAAGTTTGTCGTGGTCAAAGAATATTTCACCGAAACCGTTTCTTGAAATTTTTTCGTTTTTGTATTCGGGCGGTATCGGCAGTCCCGACGGCAAATAATAAATGACAGGCTTATTCATATATGCAAATCTGTATTGCAGTTCGGAATAATCCGTAATAAGAACGGCGGCACGACTGATGAGGTTTGTTTCGTTCTGTTCGGTGTAGGGGTAGAGCGTTACGGTTTCGTTTGAGTGGAACATTTTAATGTATTTTTCGATTGCGGGCGGCATAAGCACGGCAATTTTATAGCCGTTTTGTTTGCACTGTTCAAGCAGTTTGTTGTCGGTGAGAATCGCATTGTACAGCTTAAAGAATTTACTGTCTGAAAAACGGTAATAATCGGAATTTTCATAAATACAGAAAAGTCGTCTGTCGCCAGGTGCAATAAGTATAAGTTTTTCTTTTTTATTTGTGACAGCGTCAAGCATAGGATAGCCGGTAATTTTAATCATTGAGTCGTCATAATCGTAAACGTCTTTGAGAATATGTTCCTTTTCTTTTTCTGACGCACAAAAGAATATCTGGGTGTTGTCACGCAGTCTGTTATCAAACTGGGCGGTTGCTGATGTCATAAAGAAGTTTTTGACTGACAGAATTTTTGCGTTGAATAAATCACGCAGATAAAGTCGGTCTTTTTCCGAAAATCCGAGCGACTCATACACATCACAGTCAGTGGCGAAAATAATATCGGAATTAAGTGCGGTTATTTTTGATTTTTTTGAACCTGTTTCAAGAATATTATCGTATTCAGCGTCATTCAGGAATGTTTCAGCGTCTGAATTTCTCTGAGCCGAGAAAAACACGTTTATATGGTCGTTGCGTTTGAATTTTGAAAAATATCTGAAAAGCAGATTGCCGTTGTAGTTAATGCCCATATCGTCATAGAACATTATATATTTGTATCCTGTTTTGTCCTCAGCCATACGGCGTGACATACTCCTTAAACGGCGATAATAGAACAGTTCTGAAACGGAAAGATATTTGCTTGATTCAGTTATGAATTTGTTTTCATAAAGCGTGATAAGGCTGTCCGTTGCACGTCTGATTACGAGGGATTTAGTTTTTCTGTCATAGGTCAGAACTCTGTCGAGGAATTTCCAGTAGCTGTTTTTAAGCTGATTTGAAAGTCTTGCGTGAACACCTTTGAATGTAATTTTCATTCTGAACGCAAAATTCTTGATTTTAAAATTCAGCCATACAGTATCAATTTTTTTGCCCTTGTTTACAGGAACAAAAAACCTGAACGAATATTTTCTCATAAAGGAAATACCGAAAAACTTATTTAATGTATAGACCTTTGACGGAATAATATCACAGCGTTTCTGATTTATAACCGTATAAACCGTAAAGTCATTATCATTAAAACAGGAACAGTTCTGAAGTACAGCGTCAATATACAAACCGTCTGAATCATAATTTATAGCCTGAATTTCAGCCGAAATATCACGTGAACGTACAATAAGTGCGTTTTTAACGCTTGCGGCAAATTCACCGCTGAGTGTGGTTGTAATTGTACGGCTTGTTATGTCGCTGTATTTTTTTTCAATTTTTTCGTCGGGCATAGCAATATCAACGACTGGTTCAAGTGAACGGTCTTTGTATTTAAGACGTACAAACCTGAATGACACCTCAGGTTCAAGACCGCTTATTGTGTACAGATTTTTATTGAGGATAATTGCGTCGTCAATATATCCCAGTGCGTCGGAAACAGTGCCGAAAAATTCATCAATATATTTTCCGACAAGAACATTTTTGTAGCGGTCGTCGGCATTGAGTGAAAACTTTACGTTTATAAGATAAAGCATTACCGACTGAACAAGCACCGAACCTATGTAATTTTTAAGCATAGGAATTATGAAATCGTTCACGACAGGAATATAAAATTCACGGCTGTATTGCGGTGCATATCTGAAAAATTCACGTTCAGTGGCGGATATAGTTGTATAGCTGTATTTGTCCGTGAATATATATGAATAGGTTTTCAGCAGAACTTCCGTGATGAATTTTACATCAGCGTGGAATTTCAAAGACGAATCAAAGCTGATTTGCGAAATTACGTTTTTACTGAAAAAATAACAGCCAAGCATAAGTATGAATTTGTCGGGGGTTTCTTTGAGTTTGACTATGCCGTTGTTTATGTTATTGATGTACGGTTTTGTTTCTTCACCAGGTGCGGAAATCAGCGGCATAATACATACAACAGGAATTTTTGCACTCTTTATTGTCTGAAACAGCAAGGGAAGAGCCTTTGACGAATATGTTCCGTAATTGTCGATATATGAAACATACTGCCCTGTACAAAGCATACGTGCGTCATTGTAACATTCGGCGGCGGTTTTTCCGATACTGTCCACGAAAAAAACATTGTCGGGGTACATACGGCTGTATTTTGTGCATATATCAAGGCTGTTTTCACTGCCGACTGAATCAATGAGTATAAGCTGTATATTTTCCAGAAAGAACTTTTCGTCTGAAATAACCGACGAAATTGTTTTTTCTGTATTTGAATCGCTTTTTATTAACAGATTAACGCTGAAAAAATATTTTTTTGGCATAACATTCTCCCGAAAACTGTAAGTACGGACTTAAACAAATTGTTCAATAACGGACATAAATTTTAGATTATTATAGTACAATTCATTATAAAAGTCAATTTGATATTCGATATACCTATTATACACCACTGCTTGTCCAAAAAATAAGACATAAGACAGAATGAATTGTGTTTTTGTAAAAATATCTATAAAATATGTACTTGTTAAAACTAAAATAAATATATTGCCAAAAAAGAACGTAAAACCAAAAAATCCGCAAAAAGCTATTGACATATCCGCAAATATATCTTATAATTTCATCAACAAACAGCAAAGGTGCTGTGGGTTGAATAAGCCCGCAGTGCCTTTTATTTTTTTCAGAATGGAGATTTTTACTATGCCTAATGTACCAGAACTGTTTGGCAGCCTCGTATTCAACGACGCTACTATGAAAGAACGTCTTCCGAAAGATACCTATAAGGCTCTTAAAAAGACAATTCAGGACGGTAAGCCGCTTGACATCAATATCGCAAATGTTGTTGCACACGCAATGAAAGAATGGGCTATTGAGAACGGTGCTACACACTTTACTCACTGGTTCCAGCCTATGACAGGTATTACCGCTGAAAAGCACGACAGCTTTATTTCACCGACTCCCGACGGCAAAGTTATTATGGAGTTCTCAGGTAAAGAGCTTATCAAAGGTGAGCCGGACGCATCAAGTTTTCCGTCAGGCGGAATCCGTGCTACATTTGAGGCAAGAGGCTATACAGCTTGGGACCCGACATCTTATGCGTTCATTAAAGAGGGTTCACTCTGTATTCCGACAGCTTTCTGTTCATACACAGGTGAAGTTCTTGATAAAAAGACACCTCTCCTTCGTTCAATGGAATGTATCAGCCAACAGGCAGTAAGAGTATTGAGAACATTCGGCGATACAACTACAACAAGAGTTCTCACAACTGTTGGTCCTGAACAGGAATATTTCCTCGTTGACAAGGAAGTTTACAAAAAGCGTAAAGACCTTATCTACTGCGGCAGAACACTTTTCGGTGCAAGACCACCAAAGGGACAGGAACTTGACGACCATTACTTTGGTTCAATCAAGCCGAGAGTTGCCGCTTATATGAAAGACCTTGATGAAGAACTCTGGAAACTCGGCATTTATGCAAAGACAAAGCATAATGAAGTTGCTCCGGCACAACACGAGCTTGCTCCGATTTTTGATACAACAAATATCGCAACCGACCACAACCAGCTTACAATGGAAGTTATGAAAAAGGTTGCTGACAAGCACGGTCTTGTCTGCCTCCTCCACGAAAAGCCATTCGCCGGTGTAAACGGCAGCGGTAAGCACAACAACTGGTCAATCTCAACAAACACAGGCAAGAACCTTCTTGACCCGTCAAAGAATCCGAGAGAAAACACTCAATTCCTCGTATTCCTTGCAGCCGTTATCAAAGCCGTTGACGAACATCAGGATCTTCTCAGAGTTTCTGTTGCAAGTGCCGGCAACGACCACAGACTCGGTGCTAATGAGGCACCTCCGGCAATCATCTCAATGTTCCTTGGTGATGAACTTACAGCCGTTCTTGAATCTGTTGAAACAGGCAAGGACTATAAGGCACAAGATGTCAAGATGATGGATACAAATGTTGACGTTCTGCCTAACTTTGTAAAGGATACAACAGACCGTAACCGTACATCACCGTTTGCTTTCACAGGCAACAAGTTCGAGTTCAGAATGCTCGGTTCATCTGAAAATATCGCTTGTGCTAACATTATGCTTAACACGGCTGTTGCTGATGTTCTTGAAGAATTTGCTGATGTTCTCGAAAAGGCAGACGACGTTAAGTCAGCCGCTGAGGAACTTGTAAAGAAAACAATCAAAGAACACAAGAGAATTATTTTCAACGGCAACAACTATTCAGATGAGTGGGTTGCAGAGGCTGAAAGAAGAGGACTTCTCAATCTCCGCACACTTCCTGACGCACTTCCTTACTACATTTCTGACAAGAACATCAAGCTCTTCCAGAAACACAACATCTATACTCCTGTTGAAATCAAGGCAAGATACGAAATTCAGCTTGAAAACTATGCAAAAATTCTTAACATTGAGGCTCTTACAGCACTTGATATGGCTAAGAAAGACATTGTTCCGGCTGTTTCAGAATACATCAAGGAGCTTGCTAAGACAGCAAGCCTTGTTAAATCTGTTGACAGTGAAATCTGTACTTGTGCAGAAACTGAACTTATCAAGAAACTTTCAAGTCTGCTTTCAAGCTTTACAAAGAAGATTGACGAACTCGACAAAGCAGTTGTCGGTGCAAAAGAAGTTGACGGTGTTCTTGAAACGGCAGTATATTACAAAGATTCTGTTCTTGCAAGTATGCAGGAACTCCGTGCAGTAGCCGACGAAATGGAACAGAATATGTCATCAAAACTCTGGCCATATCCGTCTTATGGCACAATGCTTTTCAGCGTTTGATTAGCATACAATAAATTCAGTTTTCCTTGAATGTCGGGTGACATTCTGAAAATATACACAATGGCGTGTACATTGAATTGACTCTTAACGGGGTTAGTTCAGGTACACGCCTAATCTTTTTTGGAGGGATTTTGTATGGATAACATACAACAAGCGGTAACACAAGCCGTTGACTCGTCTAATGCCTTTACGATAGGCATTTGGTTTTTGATAGGTGCAGCACTTGTATTCTTTATGCAGTGCGGTTTTGCAATGGTTGAAACAGGTTTCACCAGAGCAAAGAATGCCGGTAACATTATAATGAAGAACCTTATGGACTTCTGTATCGGTAC
>JAQXZA010000126.1 GCA_029226955.1 Clostridia bacterium
ATATTGCTAATAGTTCTTCCATGAAAATCTGTCCTTTCTTTTGGTTAGTGTTTGCTGGGTAACTTCATTATACCAAATTCGGGGCAGATTTTCTTCTTTTTTCTTCTATTTTTTCATCGAACTCACGTTATAATGAAAAAGGGGGAAATGCCCATAAATACTGGGGTTTATGAGTGTAAAGAAAAAAATCAGAAAATTTTTTAAAAAATTTTAAAAAAACTCTTGACATTTATATTACAATGGTGTATTATAATAAACGTCGCTGAGAGATACAGCAAACAAACGGAAAATAATCCGAAGTTTGTAGTGTTCTTGGAGATACTGTGGGAGCATAGCTCAGCTGGGAGAGCATCTGCCTTACAAGCAGAGGGTCACAGGTTCGAGCCCTGTTGTTCCCACCAAAAGTGGTCCGGTAGTTCAGCTGGTTAGAACGCTAGCCTGTCACGCTAGAGGTCGACGGTTCGATCCCGTTCCGGATCGCCACTTTTGCCTCTGTAGCTCAGTCGGTAGAGCAGGGGACTGAAAATCCCCGTGTCGGTGGTTCGATTCCGCCCGGAGGCACCATACAATGCGGATGTAGCTCATCTGGTAGAGCGCAACCTTGCCAAGGTTGAGGTAGCGGGTTCGAGCCCCGTCATCCGCTCCATTGGAGCTTAATAAGGAATTAAGCTCCATTTTTAAATGGCGTCATAGCCAAGTGGTAAGGCACGAGTCTGCAAAACTCCGATTCCCCAGTTCGAATCTGGGTGACGCCTCCAAAAAATAAATCCGTTCTCGAAAGAGAGCGGATTTATTTTTTTAGTCAGGAGTTATTATGGAGTTAGGAATTAGGAGTTATTATGTGGTAGTTTGCCACTAAATAAGCATAACAAGTGTGCCTGCAATAATCATAATCAAGCCGATTGCTGATTTTTTTGAAAGCTTTTCGTGAAATACAAAATAAGAAAAAATTACCGTTACAACAATACTCAGCTTGTCGATAGGGACAACAACGCTTGCAAGTCCGTCTTTTAACGCTCTGTAATAACAAAGCCACGAACCGCCTGTTGCAAGTCCTGAAAGACATATAAAAAGCAGTTCCTTTTTGTTTATTGCCTTTAATTCGTGTTTTTTTCCGCTGACAAGCACCATAACCCAAGCCATAATCAGCACAACTCCTGTACGTATCGCCGTGCCAAGATTTGACTCTACATTTGAAATTCCGACCTTGCCGAGAACAGATGTCAGACTCGCAAAAACAGCCGAACCAATGGCATACAAAAGCCAACGGTTGCCTTTTGACTGTTGTTTGATTTGTGTGTCCTTTTTTTCAATCATCATCATTGTGCCGATACCGATTAAAACAACACCTACAGCCTTTGAAAGACTTATTTCCTCGTGAAGAAATATAAATGCAAGAATAATTGTAAGAACGGTGCTTGACTTATCAACGGGAACAACCTTGTTTATATCGCCGCATTGTAAAGCCTTGAAATAACAAAGCCACGACGCACCTGTTGCAAGTCCCGAAAGTATCAGAAAAATCCACGCTGTTGAGCTGATAGAACCGATTTGCGACTGTGAACCGACAATAAACACCATAAGCCACGAAAAAATAAGTACAACAACAGTTCGTATAGCTGTTGCCACAGTAGAGTCGGTTTTGCGTATTCCGCATTTTGCAAGAATTGATGTTATTCCCGCAAAAAGTGCCGAACCAAACGCAAATAAAATCCACATATTATCATCTCCAAAAATTTCCGTGTTTATTTTTATGAGGATTTTATTCCTTATATGTCAATATATGTAATTATAGCACACTCAGAGCATAATAACAACATCTGTAAAATTTTACTTTACCTTAATATGAATAATTTTCCTGACATATTCATATATAATAGTGTGGAGAGTGAAGAGTGGAGTGTGGAGTTATTGTGACCGTCAGTAGTAAGTGCGTTGAGTAATGACTTTAAAATAAAAGCCTGTGACGACATACCGCCACAGGCATAATGATTATTCTGAGATAAGTTGTTCAATGTCTTCTTTTGGCTTGTAGCCTGTTGAAGATGCGGTAATTTCGCCGTTCTTTATGAGTAAAAGCGTCGGAATACTCATAATGTTATAACGCTCGGCAAGTTCAGACTGTTCGTCAACATTGACTTTGCCGACCTTGATTTGCGGATTTTCTTCTGCAATTTCGTCAACAAGCGGTGAAAGCATTCTGCAAGGTCCGCACCACGCTGCCCAGAAATCAAGCAGTACAGGCTTGTCAGAATTTATTACTTCACTATTGAAATTATCTTTTGTTATTTCTATGACTGACATTATTAAAACTCCTTTCGTTTTTATGATTATATTATGTCCTTAAATTTTGTTTAAATAACTTATTTATCTTTTATATGTTGCTTTTTGGATTTTTTTGATAAATCCGATTTATCACTGCTTGTATTTTCAGTCTGTCTTGAACCGAAAGACTTGTAGTTTATAAGAGCGTTTACAAACAACGGGTGCTTTTCGGTAAATTCAGCTTCAAGTTCGGGGTGTTTCATAATATAATCTTCCTGTTGTTTTGCATAGATACTGAAAATATTAAGAACACAAATAATTATATACATTATTATTGTAAGAACAGAACCTATTGCGATAAACGGATAGATTATAAAATAAATGTCAACAAGGCACAGAATTGAACCTAAAAGTGCAATAATATGCTTTATGTGTCTTGTTTTGTCGAAACTTGCGGCAAAGAAACATATTAAAGGAATTATTCCGAGTGCATAAGCAAAAAGTGAGTTTGCAATAGTGCCGTTTGATGTTCCTCGGAACATTTCACTGATACTTCCGCCGAACATAAGCTGTAAACCTGTCTGAGAGATTGTAACGCTTGCACCGAGTATTTTTTGTGCATTTGTTACTGTTTTGTTGAGTGTTTCAACTGATTTGTCGGTGTATGTCGAGCGGTCAATGTCCTTGGCTTGCATTATGAGTTTTTGAAGGTCTTTTGTATTTACATCAGAACTTACGTGGTAAACCCAGTCAAACTGTGCTGAATCTATTGCCGCCGCATTGGTTGGTTCTAATGCACTTTCTTCTTTTTGGGGGTCTGTTTCAAGTCCGTCAATGGCGGCTTGCAATTCTTTTTCAGCAGAGTCAATTTCCTGTTGGGTTGCCGCTTTGCTGTATGCTTCCTGTACATTAGCAGTCTTTTTAAGGTCATCGGTAATGTAGAATGTAGCATTTATAAACGGCAGAGAGAGAAGAAAAAGACAAAGTACAAAGCACCATACCAAACAGATTCTTATGACTTGTGACGGTGTTTTCAGAGCCTTTTTGTGCTTTTTCTTGTGCGGAACATTTATAACTTTGTCCGTTTGAATTTTTTGCATTAAAATATTATCCTTTCAGAATCAGCGTGAGCCGAATTTTTCTTTGTAACTGTCTATTGCAGCCTGAACAATAGCAACAGCGTCGTCTTTGCTCTTAACCTCATCAACAACGGTTTCCTTGTTTTCGAGAGCCTTATAAACCGAGAAGAAGTGCGTCATTTCGTCAAAGATATGTTTTGGCAGTTCAGAAATATCCTTGTACTCGTTGTATGTCGGGTCGTTGAACGGAATTGCGATAATTTTTTCGTCGTTTCTTCCGTTGTCGAGCATAGTGATAACCCCGACAGGATAGCACTGTACGATTGTCATAGGAACAATCTGTTCAGAGCAGAGTACAAGAACATCAAGCGGGTCAAGGTCGTCGGCATAAGTGCGTGGAATAAATCCGTAGTTAGCCGGATAGTGTGTTGACGTATGAAGAATACGGTCAAGTTTTAAAACACCTGTCTGTTTGTCAAGTTCGTATTTTGCCTTGCTGCCTTTCGGAATTTCAATAACAACCATAAAGTCCTCAGGTGTGATTCTTGAAGAATCCATATCGTGCCATATATTTTGCATAATGTTTATCTCCTTTATTGATTAAAATTCGGGAATGTTCCCCTATAATATTCTTATTATAGCATAAGCATATCTTACTTTCCATAGTTTTTTTATTTATTTGCGAAATTCTTTATCTGACAAATTTTTGAAAAAAGTCATAAAATTTTCAAAAAAATCTTTTATTTTTTATAAAAATGTTGTATAATATGATTTATAATTTCTGGATTTACATATATATATGGAAAGAGTGTGAAATATGCAAAACAATTTGAAAAAATCCGTTGCAATTATTCTTGCTTCAATTATGGCTGCGTCGGTTATGGCGGCTTGCGGAGCTAAGGAGTCTGAAAATTCCGTTACATCTGAGATTTCACAGGAAAGCAGCAAACAAGTTTCATCACAGGAAAGCAGTAAAGAGGTATCGGAAAACAGTACCGTTAAACAATCAAAATATAAAAATTCACTTACGGGACTGCCGTCGGACGAGGATATTTCAAAATTCAGACCTGTTGCGGTTATGATTAACAATATAGAATATGCACAGCCACTGATGAGCGTTTCAAAGGCTGATATAATATATGAATGTCTTGTTGAGGGCGGAATAACACGTTTGCTTGCCGTCTATAAAAATCCTGAGAGCGTCGGAACAATCGGAAGTATAAGAAGTGCAAGACCGCCGTTTATCGAGCTTGCAAGAGGTTTTCAGGCAGTTTATATTCATTGTGGTACAAGCACACAGGCTGATGCACTTTTGAAAACAGGTGTGATAACTTCATTTGATTTGGGGACATACAGTTCGTGGGCGTGGCGTGACCAGCAAAGAGTTGATGAGGGCTATGCAGTTGAACACACACTTGTAACGGACGGAAAAACTATTGCTGAAAACGCAAAAGCCAACGGTGTTGATATGACTGTTTCATACACTTATCCGCAAAAATTCGGCAATAACTCACAGGTGAACAAGGGAAGTAAAGCCGAAAAAATAACCGTTCCTTTTTCAAGCTACAAAACGACATCTTTTGAATATGACAAAAAGGAAAAAGCATACATTGTGTCACAGTTCGGTCAGGAAATGTATGACAGTACCTATGATGTTCACAAAACTGTCGAAAACGTACTTGTTCTGAATGTAAATTCCTATCTTATTGACAATGAACACGTAAATCTTGACCTTGTCGGAACGGGTGAGGGCTATTACATTAACGGCGGCAAGGCAATTAAAATAAAATGGTCAAAAGCCGATTCCGATTCACCGCTGAAATATACGACAGAGGACGGCAGTGAACTTATAATGAAAGCCGGCAGACAATACGTGTGCTGTATTCCGCTTTCATATCAGGCGGAAATTTCTTAAAATCAAAAATCCCCGAAATTCGTAAAAAATGAATTTCGGGGATTTATTTTTGAATTTTATTCTTTGGTTTCACTGACTTGCTGTTGTGGCATAATTACCTTTTTGACAGGTACAACACCGTCATATTTAACCCTGAACTGAACTTTTCCAGTAAAAGCATTATCACATACAGGACACGAAAACTTAGCGAAAAATGCTTTATTTTTGGCTTCCCAGTCGCTTTTCTGTTCGGTTCTTGCACCGCATTTACAGCAGTTAAAAAACATAAGGCTTTTATCGACAGCGGGATTGTCAAGGTTTGATATGAATGTCTGATGAAAGTTAAGTCTGTTGTAAAACTCGTCACAATCGGCTTGCTGAATATGAGAGATAACCGCCGGTTTTGAATATAATTCCTTAAAGCACATTGCCGTAATTATGCTGTCGGACACGGCACGGTGCTGAGGTATATCGGAAATATCAATATTCAGAAGTTCTGCGGCGGCTGAAAGACCAAGTGATTTGTCTGAAACACCGAGCATATCTTGACAATAAGTCTGCAAATCTACATATTCCTTTACAAACGGCAGACGGTCAGTTTTCAGATGATATTTGCTGTTTGAGATAAGTGCATAAAGGTCGCTTGTACTCCACGTCATAAGAATACAATCTTTTGTGAATTTGCGGAATTTATTTATTGCATAGGGAAAAGGATAACCCTTGTTTACGTCCTCTGTTGTAAGGTTTGTGAGCGTTCTAACGGAAGAACAAATTCGTTTCCCAATCTCAGGACGGATAAGCATAGAAAATTTATCTGTAATATTCATTTGTTCATCAACTTTTACAGCACCGAACTCAATAATTTCATTGATATAACTTCCGAGTTTCTTGCTGTAAGTGCCGTTCCATTCAAGATCGAGAATAACAAAATTCATATAATCAGCAGCCTTTGCTTTGTTGTTTAAGTCTTTGTTCTTTGTTAAGGATAACCTTACGCATACGAATTGATTTAGGTGTTACCTCAACAAGTTCATCATCGTTTATAAATTCAAGTGATTGTTCCAGACTGAGTATTGTCGGAGGAGTGAGTTTAAGAGCCTCGTCAGAACCTGAGGCACGTGTGTTTGTGATGTGCTTTTTCTTGCAGACATTTACAACCATATCTTCATTTTTCGGGTTAGCACCGACAATCATACCCTCATAAACTTCTATACCGGGTCCTATGAACAGACGACCTCTGTCCTGTGCGGCAAAAAGTCCGTAACCTGTGCTTGTGCCTGTTTCGTGGGCGATAAGTGAACCCTGTGAACGACTCTGAATATCGCCCTTGTAGTCCTCATAGCCGTCAAAGATATGGTTCATAATACCGTTGCCGTTTGTGTCGGTCATAAATTCAGGACGGTAACCCATAAGACCTCTTGCCGGAATCCTGAACTCAATATGTGTAACACCTGTTTCTCTTGTACCCATATTGAGCAGTTCGGCTTTTCTTGAACCGAGTTTTTCCATAATTGCACCGACATAATTATCAGGCACTTCAATCATAAGCAGTTCCATAGGTTCCTGTAATTTGCCATTTACGGTTTTCATAATAACCTTAGGACGTGAAACCTGAAATTCATAGTTCTGTCTTCTCATTGTTTCAATGAGTATAGAAAGGTGAAGTTCGCCACGACCCGAAACCTTGAACGTATCGGCTGAATCTGTTTCTTCAACACGCATAGCAACGTTTGTTTCAACTTCCTTGAAAAGTCTGTCACGCAGATTTCTTGAAGTTACATACTTGCCCTCACGACCGGCAAACGGACTGTTGTTTACCATAAAGAGCATTGAAACCGTCGGTTCGTCAATCTTGACAAAGGGGAGAGGTTCCTGATGTTCGGGGTCACACGCTGTTTCACCGATATTAAGGTCAGAAATACCCGAAACGGCAACTATATCACCAAGCTGTGCTGTTTCAGCCTCAACTCTTTTAAGTCCCTCAAACTGATAAAGTTTTGTAATTCTTGCGTTTTTTCTTTCGCCGTCATTATGGCAAAGAGTGATGTTCTGTCCGACCTTGCAACTGCCTCTTTCTACACGACCTATGCCTATTCTTCCTACATAGTCGTCATAGTCGATATTTGAGAAAAGGATTTGCAGGGGCCCGTTCATTTCTCCTGTCGGAGCCGGAATTTCCTTGATGATTTCTTCAAACAGCGGTTTCATATCTGTACCGGGTACGTGTGGGTCAAGTGAAGCGTAGCCGTCACGACCTGACGCATAAACAACAGGAAATTCAAGCTGATCCTCGTCAGCACCGAGTTCAATGAAAAGGTCAAGAACCTCGTCAACAACTTCCTCAGGTCTTGCACCGGGACGGTCGATTTTGTTTACGACAACAAGCGGTTTCTTGCCGAGAGCGAGTGCCTTTTTAAGAACAAATCTTGTCTGAGGCATACAGCCCTCGAATGCGTCAACAAGCAGAAGAACACCGTCAACCATCATAAGAATACGTTCAACTTCACCACCGAAGTCAGCGTGACCGGGAGTATCAACAATATTTATTTTTACACCGTTGTACATTACTGCCGTGTTTTTTGAAAGAATAGTAATTCCACGTTCTCTTTCAAGATCGTTTGAGTCCATTACTCTTTCAGCAACTGTTTCATTTGCCCTGAAAATACCGCTCTGTAAAAGTAGCTGGTCAACAAGGGTAGTTTTACCGTGGTCAACGTGAGCAATAATGGCAACATTTCTTAAATCTGATCTTGTATCCATCAAAAAATCCCTCTTTTTCTCACTTTTGTTTACTTTTTCACGATTTTATATTATAACATATTTTTTAACTTCTTACAATAAATTATCTCAAAAAATGAATTTTCGACGAATAGCAAAAAAAAATCTCCCCAAAACGCATTGTTTTGGAGAGATTTTTGTTTAATGTTTAATATCAAAAGATATTATTTGGAATTTCTGGATTTCTTTGATGAAATAACAACGAGTGTTATTACGGTAGCTGCTGCAACAGCGAATATAACAACGAGAACAACAGGGAATGTATCACCTGTGTTTGTTGTGCCGTTGTTGTTTGTTGTGTTGCTGTTTTGAGGAGCTGTACTTGTATTGCTGTTCTGAGGAGCTGTGCTTGTGTTGCTTTCTCCGCTGCCGTTTGAATTGTCAGTATCTGATGGAATTGATTCTGGAATTGATTCCGGTTCTTCATAGTATGAAGGTTCATCAGAATCTTCTGTGTTGGACGGCTCGTCAGGATTTGACGGTTCATCAGGATTTGAAGGTTCGTCTGATTCCTCAGGGTTTGAAGGTTCTTCCTGATTGTCGCTCTTTACAAGAACTGTTGCTGAAATAGGATCAACAGAAACTTCACCGCTGACTGTTGAAAGAACTGTTGTGCCTGCCTGATTGCCGCTTACATATACGTCCCAGTCACCGTCAGGAAGTGTAACGTTTGTTGCCTGGTTGTTAGGATTGTAAACTACGAAAATACCGTCAGAAGCCTCGTCGTTTGCTGCACCGTCGATTGAGTAAGCGATAACGCCTTCATCAAGACCGTCCTCAACAAAGCTGATGTAATTTTTAACATCTTCGGCTGATGTCATTCTGAATGCTGAGTGAGCCTTTCTGAATGAGATAAGTCCTTTGTAGTAGTTGTAAACATCTTTGTAGTCTGTAATTCTTGAATAGTCAAGGAGGTTTACAGAGTCAGGAGAAGCATAGCTGTTATGTTCAAAAGTGCCGTCTTCTTTAACCTTTGTTCTGAGGAATTCTTCACCTGCCTGAATGAAAGGAATACCCTGTGAAGTATAAACGATTGCGGCAGAGAGGAGGTTCTGTTTGATTCTGTCTTCTTCTGAATCGTCAGGATTTGAAGAAGCAATCTTATCCCAAAGAGTGAGGTTATCGTGGCAAGAAGCATAAGTTACTGTCTGTAAAGGTGACGGTGACCACGAAGGTGTGCCGAGTACACCATTCTTAATGCTTGCTGCCTTTTTGATGTTGCCATTTACATAGCCGGGTTCTTCTGCGTCAAATACACTACCTTTGATTGCGTCACGGATTGTGTCGCTGAAATAAGCAATACCCGGTGTAAGAGAAGAATTAGGCTGTGTTGCGAGAGATACATCTTTTGAAAGGTTTGTGCTGAGTGACCAGCCTTCGCCGTAAACGCATATTGTCGGGTCAATCTTGTTGAGAGCCTCACGAACAGCGTTCATTGTGTCTGTGTCGATAAGTCCCATAAGGTCAAATCTGAAACCGTCGAGGTGATATTCGCTTGCCCAGTATGCAACTGAGTCAACGATGAATTTACGAACCATTGATCTTTCAGAAGCAACGTCGTTGCCGCAACCTGAACCGTTTGAGTCTGTTCTGTAGAAATATCCCGGAACAAGCTGATTGAAGCAGTAGTTAGTGTTGTATGTGTGGTTGTAAACAACGTCCATAATAACACCAATATCAGCGTTGTGGAGGCTCTGAACCATTTGCTTGTATTCGTTTACTCTTACTTCGCCGTGATACGGGTCTGTTGAGTATGAGCCTTCGGGAGCATTGTAGTTTACAGGGTCATAACCCCAGTTGAACTGTGCTTTGTCAAGTTTTGTTTCGTCAACACTGCCGAAATCGTATGACGGAAGGATATGTACAGATGTAATTCCAAGGTCTTTAAGGTGGTCAATACCTGTCGGAACACCGTTTGAATCCTTTGTGCCTGTTTCTGTAAATGCAATATATTTGCCTGTGTTAGTAATTCCGCAGTCAGGATCGGTTGAGAAATCTCTGATGTGGAGTTCGTAGATTGACATATCTGTTGCATTAGCGTAGGTGTGTCTTGAATCGCTGTCCCAACCGTCAGGATCTGTTGAGTCAAGGTCAAGAATCATACCTCTTTTGCCGTTTACGCCTACTGATTTAGCGTATGGGTCAACGATGTCATTATTTACTGTATTACCGAATACAGCTGAGTATGTGTAATATTTGCCGTTGAGGTCACCATCTACACTTGCAACCCACGTACCCTTAACATCTTTTTCCATTATGATAGGAGCTGCTGCTTCACCGCCATTACCTTCATCATAAAGATTGAGGTAAATCTGGTCAGCGGTAGGAGCCCATACACGAAAATCTGTTTTTTCATTAGTGTATGTTGCACCGAGGTCGTCGCCGTCATAGGTGTACATGTCTTCAAATTCCTTTGATGAGAAGTACTCAGGCATTTTAACAGCGATTGTTGTGCCTCTGAATGTCAGAGTGTAGTTTTTCAGATAATCCATTTCCTCAGCAACTGTGATTGTACCCTTTTCACCGTCAGGAGTAATACCTGTGATTGTAAGGTTGTTGCCGAGTGCGTCTGTAACAACAAAATCTTCTGCTGTTACTGTTTCGTCAGCCTTTGTGAGTGTGTAGGCAATTTCTGTTTTTGAGTTGGCAAGAGATTTTGTAATCTTTGTGCCGAGAACTACATCACTGCCGTATTCGGTGTCATAATCCATTTCGCCGGATTTGCAGTAAACATTGATTGTACCTGAAACAACTGCACCAATTTCAAGGTGACGGTCATCTTCGGGGTCTTTTGCCTCCCAGTTACCTTTTCTTACGATAAAGCCGAGATCTGTTGCACCGTCAGGTACTGTAACTGTTGCAACAGCACCGTGCGGGTCGCCTTCGTCAACAAAATCTGTTGACCAGCCGTCGCCGTCTGTCCAAGTCCAGAGCGACCAGTTGTCATAGTTTCCGTCTTCACGAAGATAGTAGAATTTAGCAGTTATTGTGTTTGCCGCATTTACGAAACTTGCGGGCAAAACAAAACAACTGATAATCAACATCAATGTGAGAACGGAAGCTATAACGCTTTTGGAAATTCTTTTAGCGTTCATAGTTTTTCTCCTTTTTGATTATTTTCAGCGTAATTTCTGCATATTACAGCCGCTGAATATTAAATCTATTATAACATCTTATTACAATAAAATAAACGTATTTTTCAATTTTTAAGATTGTCATAATATCAAATTTTTCATAAGTTTTTAATACATTTTGCACAAATATTATCAAAATCATCACTTTATTTCCTTTTTGAAAGTAATTTCCTTATCAATATAAGTCAGCACAAGGCTGTCGCTTTTTATCCTGTATCCGATATTTAAAATACCGTAATTTTCCGAAAATACTGTTATTTTTTCGTTATCGGCAATATATTCCCCATTAAATTCAAATACAGAATTATTGCCCATTTCCGCACTTATCATCATACGACCGTCAGTAAAACTGAGAGTGCATTTTTCCTTTTCAAAATTGTCATAAATAACCCATTTGTGCATTATCAGTTCATCACGGCAATCTGACGGCGGTGCAGCAGTACACGAGCAAAAAACCAACACCATTACAGCGGCAACCAATACACAAGCAATCTTTCTTATAAAAATCACACCCCTTTTTTAGTGTGGAGAGTGGAGTGTGGAGTGAGGAGTTAGGAGTGCAAAATGCAAAGTGCAGAATGCAGAATTATTATACGAATTTCAACTTTGCATTTTGCATTCTCAATTCTGCATTTTTTAACTCCACTCTCCACTCTTCACACTCCACTCTAATTTATGAATTATGAATTATAAATTATGAATTATATTAAAATATTTGTAAAAAGATTAAAATTTGCAAGAATTTAAAATAAGACTTGCATTTTTTGAGCTTGTATATTAAAATATTTAAGGAATTTAGTCGATTTTTGCATTTTTAAAAATTAAATTTTTATTTTTCAGGAGGAAATACCTATGCCGCAATATTCATCAATGGATAAGGATTCACTTAAAGAGGAGTACAAAAAAATTTCGGAGCAGTATGCGTCCTATAAGGAACAGGAACTTTCGCTCAATATGGCAAGAGGAAAACCTGGTGCAGAACAGCTTGATATTTCAAATGATATGCTTAATGTCCTTACACCCGAAACAATGTTCAAAACAGAGGACTGCCCCGACTGCCGTAATTACGGAGGGCTCAGCGGCATTGAGGAGGCAAGAAAACTTTTCGGCGATATTCTCGGTGTAAGCAGTGAAAATATTTTTGTCGGCGGAAATTCAAGCCTTAATATGATGTTCGACACAATCGCCTGTATGATGGAACAGGGCAAAAACGGCGAAAAACCGTGGAATCAACAGGGAAAAATAAAATTCCTTTGTCCTGTACCCGGCTATGACAGACATTTCGGAGTAACTCAGTATTTCGGAATTGAAATGGTAAATGTTCCTATGACATCAACAGGTCCTGATATGGATATTGTCGAGGAACTTGTGTCAAAGGATTCTACAATAAAAGGTATATGGTGTGTACCTAAATATTCAAATCCTCAGGGCATAACATATTCTGACGAAACAGTAAAGCGTTTTGCCGCTCTTAAACCGGCTGCAAAGGATTTCAGAATTATGTGGGATAACGCTTACTGTATTCACGATATAACCGATACCCCCGATACTCTGCTCAACATATTTGATGAATGTAAAAAGACAGGCAACGAGGATATGGTATTTGAATTTTGTTCAACATCAAAAATAACATTCCCGGGTGCCGGTGTTGCGGCTATTGCGGCGTCAAAAGCAAACCTTGAACTCTTGGAAAAAAGATATAATTTCCAGACAATAGGCTATGACAAGCTGAATATGCTCCGTCACGTTCTGTATTTCAAAAATCTTGACGGTGTTCTTGAACATATGAAAAAGCATAAAGCAATCTTACAGCCACGCTTTGATATGGTTACTGACAAACTTGAAAAGGAACTTGGCGGTCTTGGTGTTGCAAACTGGACAAAGCCAAACGGCGGCTATTTTGTCAGCGTTGATGTAACAGACGGCTGTGCAAAAAGAGTTGTTGCCCTCTGCAAAGAAGCCGGTGTTGTTCTTACTGGTGCTGGTGCAACCTATCCTTACGGCAACGACCCGAAAGACAGCAACATCAGAATTGCACCGACTTATCCGCCAATCAGCGAACTTGAAACAGCAATGGACATCTTCTGTATCTGCACCAAAATGGCAGCACTTGAAAAACTAATTCGTAATTCGTAATGCGTAATTTGTAATTATTACGGACGGTAAGTCTGTATGCTGAATTTAGCTTATTGTGGTATTAAGTTATTATGTGAAATGATAACAATAAATTAATTTTGCGGAAAAAGACTTAATGGTAATATTAACTTTGAACGCAAATTGTGTGCAGCGTTACGCTGCTGCCCGTGCCTGAAAAGGTTACGGGCATTTTTTATTTCTCACTCCACACTCCACTCTAATAAAAAATTTCTTTCTTTTATCTGAAAATAAAGTATGCTATAATATCATTGAAATTGATGAAATGAGGGATATTATGTATTTTAATCTGCTTGATGAAACTTCAATGGAAAGCGTTGAGGAAACACTCACAATGGCACAAAAATGGCTTGAACAGGCTTCAAACTGGCTGTGGGGGATATTGCCAAACGTTATATCGGCAATAATCATTTTTATTGCGGGCTGGTGGCTGTCAAAGGTTATATGCAAAATTTTTGTCAAGGCAATGAAAAAGGGCAAGGCTGACCTTACTGTAATAAGTTTTCTTGCGTCTATTATCAATACTGTACTGAAACTGCTTGTAATAATCTGTGTATTGTCAACAATCGGTGTTGATGTCACAACGCTTATTGCGGCAATAGGTGCGGCGACTGTTACAGTAGGTCTTGCACTCAAAGACAGCCTTGCAAATGTTGCGAGCGGTACGCTTATAATTCTGAACAAGAAATTCAAAACAGGCGACTATATCGAAACAGAGGGTTTACAGGGTGAAGTTGTAAAAATTGAAATGATGTACACCACTTTGCGTACATACGACAACAAGGAAATTATGATACCTAATTCAAAGCTGACATCAAACAACGTCACAAACTATTTTGTACGTGAACAAAGACGTGTTGACCTTGTTATTCCTATCGGCTATAATGAAGATGTCGAGGAGGCACGAAAGGTGATTATGAGAGTAATACACACCGACAGTCGTGTAATACAGGAACAGAACAACAAAGTTATGGTACAGCAGTTGGGCGAAAGCAGTGTTGACCTTTGTGTATGGATATGGTGCCGCTCGGAAGATTACTGGACTGTCAGGGCGGATATGCAGGAAAAAATCAAATCCGAACTTGACAGACATAACATAACAATTCCGTTCAATCAGCTTGATGTTCACCTGATTGACGAAAAAATTTCAAAGTAAAAAGGGGTTTTTTAAAATGATTCTTGCTCTTGATGTCGGAAACTCAAACATAGTTTTCGGCGGTATTGAAAATTCAAAGACCGCATTTGTAACACGCATTACCACAAGCACAGAAAAAACAGACGACGAATATGCTGTACTTTTCAAAACGCTTATCGAACTTAATAATTTATCGCCCGAAAATTTTGACGGTGCAATAATTTCGTCGGTTGTTCCTCAGCTTAACAACATACTCAAAAAAGCAGTGTATAAAATAATCTTAAAAGAACCAATGATTGTTGGCCCGGGAATAAAAACCGGTCTTAACATCAAAATCGATAATCCGGCACAACTTGGCAGTGACCTTGTTGTAGGTGCTGTTGCGGCTGTTGCGGAATATCCAAAGCCTCTTATGGTTATTGATATGGGAACGGCAACAACAATTTGTGCGATAGATAAAGACTCTGTTTATCGTGGCGGAATAATCTATCCGGGTGTAAAGGTTTCTATGGAATCTCTCACAAAAAGTGCGTCGTTATTACAGGGAATAAGCCTTGAAGCACCAAAGAAAGTTATTGGCACAAATACAATCGACAGTATGCGTTCAGGTACGGTTTTCGGTAATGCGGCAATGATTGACGGAATGATTGACCGTATGAGCAAAGAACTTGAAGGCAATGTTACTGTTGTTGCAACAGGCGGTCTGTCCTCACGCATTATCCCATACTGCAACCATAAAATAATCCTTGACGATAACCTCCTACTCAAAGGCTTACAAATCATATACAACAAAAACAATGCGTAATGCGTAATTCGTAATGCGTAATTGCGTTTGAAATTTATGTTATAGGGCAGTCTGTTTTCGCCCCCATAAAAAAACAGGATTGATTAAAACAATAAGAAACAGCGTACACTTCATAAATCGAAATGTACGCTGTTTTATTTTGCATTGAATTAAGTTTTTAACAAATGGTTCAGCACAACTAACTATCCTTACGCACAAATAATTACGAATTACGCATTACGAATTACGAATTAAAATTATGCTTCCTGAGTTTTTTGGGATTTGTCGGACTTTGCTGAGTTTCTCTTTGTGGCTTTTCTTTTGTCCTTGTGGTTTGTCCACATAACCCAGAGAGGACAGGCAATGCAAATTGATGAGTAACAGCCTGATACAAGACCTATCATCATCGGAAGTGCAAAGCTGATGATTGAATCAATGTTGAAGATAAGTGCAACAATAAGAACAGATGCTATTGCTGAAATTGTTGTGATTGATGTGCATATTGTTCTTGTAAAGCACTGGTTCAAACTGCAATTCACGAGGTCTGCATTTGTTGTCTTTGGGCCAAGTTTCTTGCGGTTTTCTCTGATACGGTCATAGATAACTATTGTATCGTTAAGCGAGTAACCGAAAATCATAAGAACAACGGCAATAAAGTTATCGTCAAGCGACATACGGAATACCACGAATGTGAAATATACTATAATCAGGTCGTGTATAAGTGCGACAACCGCCATACAACCGGCTGACAAACCGCCGATTTTCTTGAATCGCAAGCCTACATAAACTATCATAAGTACAGCCGCAAGAATTACAGCCGCAAGACACTTGAAGAAGAAGTTTGCACCTTTTGACGGGTCAACAGATGATGACTCGCTTTCTGTGAAGTTATTGTCAGGAAAAGCCTTTGTGAGTGCGTCTGTTATTCCGCTTTTCTCCTTGACTGAAAGTGCCTTTGTTTCGGTAAATTCAAGTGCTACAATGTGATTGTCCTTTGAACTTTTGTCAGCGGCAAGGTTTTCGCTGAATGTAAATGAAATTGTTTCCTTTGTTGCGTCCTGTGCAACTTTTTTTACTTCGCTTTCGGAAACATCTCCGCCGTAGGTGTATTTGATGATTGTACCGCCTGTAAACTGAATGTCAACACGTGTAGGAAGAACAAATAAATTCAGCACGAGGCATACAAGCATAATTCCGAGAGATATGCCGAAAAAGATTTTTGACTTTCCGATAAAGTCTATATGGAATGTTTGTCTCATGACTTCTTACCTCCATATAATCTTCTGTTTCTCAGGAATTTCAATCCTGAAACTGATCTGAGCATAAGTCTTGATGCACCAACGCCCATAATAAAGTTTGCAATTACACCGACAAGCAGTGTATAGCCGAATGCGTAAATAAGTCCTGTTGTCGATACGCCGAACATTGACGAGAAGATGTTTGCAGGGCCGAATACAAGAATAAGTATAATTGCAACAATAATAATTGTTACGTTACCATCAAATATAGCCGAGAAACTGCTCTTTGTACCGTTGCGGATACAGCCGTCAAGTGTTTTGCCTGTGTAGAGTTCATCTTTGATTCTTTCTGCCGTAATGATATTAGCGTCAACGCCCATACCTATTGAGAGAATCATACCCGCAATACCCGGAAGTGTCATTGTGAAACTCGGGAATATTGTGAAGTAACCTGAAACAGCCATAATTGAAATTGCAAGCTGTCCAAGAAGTGCAAGACAGGCAACAAATCCCGGAACTCTGTACATTACTATCATAAACAGACAAATGAATATCAGAGCCGCAACAGCCGCAATAGCCATTGCCTGTAATGCGTAAGCACCAAGTGACGGACTGATTGTGCCATAGCTTTCAACAGTCAGGTCAAAAGGCAATGCACCGGCATTGATTTTGTTTGCAAGTTCGGTTGCATCGTCAGCAGTAAATGTGCCGCTGATAGTTGCTTCACCGTCGGTAATCACATTCTGAACTGTCGGAGCGGAAATCATCTGGTCGTCCATCCAGATTGAAATTGTCTGATTAAGATATTGCTCAGTTGCCGACGCAAATTTTTCTTTGCCCTCGTCGTCAAATTCCAGTGCAACAACATATTCGGTCTTGTTGTCGGAAGTTGTTATGTACTGTGCTGTTGCACTCTTGACATTACTGCCGTCAAGAAGTACAGTTTCTGCCGTTTCACCGCTTGGTGTCATATAGACAACTGAGCCGTCGTCAGCATAGGTTATGTTTGTGTAACTGTTGCCCGGTCTGAATGTGAGCTTTGCAGTTGCAGCAAGTTCCTCGATTGCTTTGTTCGGGTCGTAGTCCTTTTCGTCTGACTTCCACGGAAAACGTACAGTAATTCTTCCGTTTGAGTAGTCCGGATAAAGCTCATAGTCAGTGATGTTCTGTGAAACCAATCTCAAATCAAGGATTGATTTTACCGACTTCATCTGTTCCTCAGTGGCTTCTTTACCGTCAGCAGGTGCGAACACTGCCTCTACTCCGCCTTTGATGTCGATGCCCCATCGTATATCGCTCATACCTTTAATGTAGGTGATTTTAAAGTCACCGTTTTCGCCGTATATGCCGAACACCGACGTATATGACAGAAACAGTATAAGTATTGCAACGATGAAGAACACCGGTTTGCCGATTCGTTTCATACGGTATCCTCCAATTTTTAACTATTATCCTGAAATCCGTACAGACGGACAACAGAACATATCACAGACAATTATATATATTCTGCGTAAAAATGTCAAATTTTTTTAACTAAATCAATAAGACAAATATAAAAAAATTATCCTCAAAACAAACTTGCTTAATGCAACTTAACAATAATAAATCCCTTTTATCTCACAATTTACGCAATCAATAACTTTTTACTTGTGTAATTAACTAATTTTCAGCCGAATTATTGTACAAAACATAAAAATTCATAGCTGATATAATGCAGAATTAAGAATGTAGAATACAGAATGATTATTGCTTGAAAAATTTTATCGTTTGTTGTATGATTATAAAGGAAAATGGCAAACTTAATCAGCGTGAAAGGGAATGTTATAATGGAGTGTATTTTATTTCAGAATATCAATAAAAATACAATATTTTATGCGGTGTATAATACAGAAGTCGAAATTCCTGATGAAAGCGACGCTTTGTGCGAAATAAGAAAAAACTTTTTTGAAACAGGAAAAAAACTCAAAAACAGAAATACCGTAAAAACTAATGCGGATACATTCAGATTTTCTTATGTCATTGAGGACGGTCATATTCTGAAATGGAAAAAACTTCAGGGCAATCAGCAGATTGAACGTGTTGTTGAAACACCTGACGGCTATTATGTCGAAACAGACGATTTTGCTAAAAGACCTATAAAAAGAACATATTATAATTGTCACCATATATGGCAGAAATCGGAATTTTATTCTCTTAATGACAGATTTACGCCGATTTATGTTCTTACACCTGATTTTGAGGAAGATAAACCCGTAATTATCCGCAAGACAAAAAACGGATATACGGAAACGCTTTATCCTTTTAATATCACTCTTGATAAATCACTGACCGAAAAACTTAATATTCTTACGAATGAACCACAGATTTTTTGTAAAACAAGTTCGGGAAATTTCTATTTCTGTACGAAATCTGATTATGACGAACGTAAACAGGCTCTTGAAAAAATGCTGAAACGTGAAAACACTGTTATATTTGATGAACCTGTCTTTGAGAGTGCAAAAGAACCGTCAGCCTTTGTCGTTGACAGCGAAAAACTTGATATGAAGAATGACGAAAATAAAAAACAGGGTTTTAATCTTTCGGACAGTGAAGAAATACATATAAATTCTGAATCCGTTAATACTGAAACAGAAGTAAATAAACCATTCGGAAACAAGGAAAAAACCACAAGTGAGGAACTTTTGTCACAGCTTGACAGTATGCTTGAAAACAGCAAAACTGACTATTCCGAAAATACAGACACAATTAAGGAAATGATTGTTGAAGATAAAGAAAAAGAAAAAGACGAAAGCACTCAACCCGAAAGTGCGGAAGAAAATGACACGAAAATTCCGACACCGTCATTTGTTTATGAACAGGGAGAAATGCCCGCTCCACGTGAAACAACTTGTATTTTTGCGTCAGAATGTCCGTATGAAACGATTGAAAAACAGATTATTGAATCGGGCGGAAGACAGTATTTTTATTTTGGTGAATTGTCCGACAACAAGCGGAACGGTCGTGGCAGAACGGCAATGAAAAACGGTGAAACAGCTTATGAGGGTGATTACACTGACGACAAGCGTGACGGTTTTGGTGTTTATTACTATAAATCGGGCAAGCTGTGTTATACTGGTAACTGGGAAAAGAACAAGCGGAACGGACTCGGTGTTGCATTTTCACCACTTGACAGCAGTGCTTATATCGGTGAATGGAAAGACGATACATCAGTCGGCATAGGTGCAAGTTTTGACAAAAAGGGTAAACTTCTTTATCTTGGAACCATTGAAAATGGTAAAAAAGACGGTGCCGGTGTTACCTTTGACGAGAGAAAAAATACATTTTTTGTCGGAAAATACAAGGACGGAAAATTTCTTGGCACAGGCACTCAGTTTGCAAAAGACGGAACAATGCTTTATGTCGGCGAATATATGAGTAACACACGCACAGGCACAGGCACGGAATACAATCCCGACGGAACAGTTAAATACACAGGTCGCTGGTTCAATGATGTCTATGACGGCGAGGGAACTTTAAGCCTTGATGACGGCGGAAAACTCAGCGGAAACTTTAAAAACGGCAAGGCTTTTGGAAAATGCACATTTACCGACAAAAACGGCAAAGTAGTCTATATCGGCAGTTTTGTTGATAATATTTATAACGGCACAGGACGGCTGTTTTTCGATAACGGCGGTTATGCTGAGGGACGTTTTGTTGACGGCGAACCGACAGGAATATTCAACGAATATGACTCAGACAAAAAACTTGTTTATTGTGGTGAATGGACAGATATGCACCGCAACGGCAGAGGCATAGAATATAATGACGGCGAAAAAATCTATGAGGGCGACTTCAAAAATTCAGTTTATAGCGGTGACGGAAAATTCTTTGAAAACGGCAAACTTGTATATACGGGAACATTCTCAGACGGCAAAAAAGACGGCTTTGGTGTTGAGTTCAAAGACGACAAAATGTTGTATCAGGGAATGTGGAAAAACGGCTTTTACGGCGGTTGCGGCATAATATACGAAAACGGCAGTGCAAAATTTGTCGGCGAATTTTCTGACGGAAAGAAAAACGGCAGAATTAACGAAATTTCCAACACAAACATAATAAGAAAATGTCTTTACAAAGACGACGAGCTGATATATGTATGCGAATATTCCGACGACGGTTCACTGCTTTATTACGGAAACATAAAAGACGGACAGAAAAACGGTATGGGTTGCAGTTTTATTCCTTATTGCGAAAAGCAGTTTGAGGGCATTTTCAAAAACAACGAGCCTTTAAAGCCTATGAAAGTCTGTCTGAAAGAATTGCCCGAACTTCCCGAATGTAAGGAACTTGAAAACACTGAATATGAACTTTTCCGCAAAGCACCCGACTATATTATCGAAAAGAATATTGCAGACGGAATATTCACAGGCAAGCTGAAAGACGGCAAGCCTGAGGGAAAGGGTACAATACTTTATTCCGACCACAGATACACAGGTATGTTTGCTGATGGCAAGCCGGACGGTGAGGGTGTAATTTATCTTCGTGACGGCAGAGAAATAAGAGGACGTTTTTCACCTGAACCGTTCACCGATTGCGAAACCGTCATTATGAACAGCATAACCTACTACAAATCTTCTATAATTCATAATTCATAATTCATAATTGCGTTCATACTTCATTTTTACCTTAAAGTTCTTTTCCGCACATTCAATAATTCCTAATTCCTCATTCCTAATTTCTCACTCCTAACTCCTAACTCCTCACTCCTAACTAAAAAAGGGGGTTGCTTTTATGAAGACGCTTTATGTTTCTGACCTTGACGGAACACTTCTTGACAAAAAAGCAAAACTGACACCAAAGTCGATTGAAATAATAAGGCAACTTATAGCCGATGGAATGATGTTTTCTGTCGCTACCGCAAGAAGTGCGTCATCTGTTGACATTTTAAAACAGCTTGAAATAAATCTTCCTTGCGTACAGCTTAACGGTGTGTTGATGTATGATTTTAAGGCACAGAAATATATTGACTGTACGCCTATGGACAAGGAAACGGCTTTGAATATAATAAAAATACTCAAAGCCTTTGACAGAATGTCGTTTGTGTATAAATTCGATTTTGACGGCGGAATAAATGTAGAATTTGAAAGGCTGTCAAATGATGTTGAACGGAATTTTTTCAATGCACGAAAAGACAAGGATTACAAAAGTTTTAAACAGATTGAAAATATCACAGTCAGCGACAGCGACAAGGTTATTTATTTTACTATGGTTGACAGCTACGAGCGTTTAAAGCCGATTTATGAAGAAATAAGCAAACTGCAAAAAGCTAAGGCAACTCTTTATAGTGATAATTATTCCGAACTTTATTTTCTTGAAGTTTTCAGTGCAGACGCAACAAAAGCGTCAGGTGTTCAAAAGCTGAAAAAACTTGTCGGTGCAGACAGAGTTGTGGCTTTTGGCGATAACTTGAACGATATTGATATGCTTAAAACCGCTGATGTCGGAATTGCCGTAAATAATTGCGTTGACGAACTGAAAAATTATGCCGACATAATTATCGGGAACAGCTATGAGGACGGAGTTGCGGAATATCTTTTGAATAATGCCGAATAAAAATATGTCATTTTGTAAATTTTGTCCAAAAATTGAACAAAAATTCAAAAAATATACTTGAAAAAATATTTGAAAATTATTATACTGTTATTTGACAGCAAAACTTATTTCCCAAATTTGCATTGAGGTTAATTTTATATTTTTGTGTTCCTTTGTGCGATTTGGGGTTATTTTATATCTTAAAAGATATTTTTTAATAGTTTTTGAGGAATTGTAAAATAATAACCATATACTTTTGCTGTCGTGGCAGTAAATCCAGAAAATAAAGCGGGTGATGAAATGGCTAAGGAAACAATAGAAAAAGTCAGGGCTGCCGAAGAAAATGCCGAAAAAATGCTTGCTGAAAGCCGTGAAAAAGCCGACAACATTATCAAAGACGCTAACACAAAGGCACGGCAGATTGAAAATCAGTCGTCAGCGGCTGTCGGGAAAAAGCGTGAAGAAATTATTGCACAGTCAAAGCAGTATTCACTTAATGCACTGAACAAGGCAAGACAGGACGCAAAAAACGAAACAAAACTTCTTGCTGAACTGGCAAAGCAAAAAGAAAAAGACGCAATAAAGGGAATTATTTCCCTTGTTATAGGATAAATTAGTTAGGAGTTAGGAATTAGGAGTTAGGAGTTATAGTTATAAATAATTTTCAATTTTAACTAACTTCCACTAATAAAGGTTGGTGATAAAATGGCAAAGGTAAAAATGCAAAAGATAAATCTGTATGCACTGAGAAAAAACCGTAAGGCAATTATGGAGGAACTTCAAAGGCTCGGCGTTGTACAGATTGAGGATATGAAACTTGCCGATAGTATTTTTACCAAACAGAATACGGCACAAAGCCGACGGGTTTTTGAAAAAAGCTCTGATACGGCAACACAGGCGGCGGATATTCTTAACGAATATATCCCCGAAAAAAAATCGCCTTTGTCAATGTTCGAGGGCAGAAAAACTATAAGTGTTGAAGATTATTATACTTTTGTTGATAACAATGATGAAATAATGAGGGTTGCCTATGACATCAATTCTCTGCAAAAGGAAATTTCCGACAAAAAGGCGGATATAATAAGGCTTGAAACACAAAAGGAATCACTTTCTGTCTGGGGAAATCTTGATGTGTCTTTGAGGTTCCCCGGCACGAAAAAAACAAAGGCTTTTATCGGTACGGTTGCAGGTTCAATGACTGAGGACGAAATACGGGCGACTCTTGCACAGAAATTGCCCGAAATTGATGATTATGTTGTCGAGGTAATAAGTACACTTCCCGAACAGACCTGTGTGTTTATTCTTGCACATAATTCCGTTGCTGAAAAGTTGGAAAAAGCACTTCGTGGACTTGGATTTGCCCGTCCGCCATTACAGCCGAAACAGCCGCCGCAAGAACGTATTGCAATTCTTGACGACAGAATAAATCAGGCGAAAAACGACATTGAAAATGCCGAAAAACAGATAAAAAGCTATGTCGGTATGAGAAACGCACTTAAATTCATTGCCGACTATTACAGAATGAGGCGTGACAAATACGAGGCAATCGAGCTTTTGTCACAGTCAAAGCGTACATTTATTCTTACGGGATATGTTTCATCAGAAAACAGTCAGGCACTTGAAAAACTGCTGACAGAAAAATATGACGCTGTTGTCGAGATTGAAGAACCTGACGAAAATGAAGATGTTCCCGTAAAGCTGAAAAACAACGGATTTTCACGAGCGTGTGAGGGAGTTCTCGAAACTTACAGTATGCCGTCAAGACACGAGATTGACCCTACACCGATAATGGCATTTTTCTATTATATACTGTTCGGACTGATGTTTTCGGACGCCGGTTACGGAATTATAATGATAATTGCTTGCGGTTTTGCACTGCTGAAATTCAAGAATATGGAGGAGTCACTCAGAAAAAATGTAAAGATGTTTTTCTTCTGTGGCTTTACGACGACATTCTGGGGACTTTTGTTCGGTTCGTTTTTCGGCGACAGTGTGCAGTCAATCGCAACAACATTCTTCCACAGTGATGTTTCACTTCCGCCGTTATGGTTTGAACCGCTGACAAATCCTATGCCTATGCTTATGTTCTCGTTTGCGGTAGGTATAGTACATCTGTTTATGGGACTCGGCATAGCAGGTTATCAGGATATAAAACAGAAAAGATATTATGACGCATTATGTGATGTAGTGTTCTGGTATCTTCTTGTCGGAGGACTTATAGTATTTTTCGTGACGACGGATATGTTTATTGGAATGTCGGGACTTAATTTCAATCTTCCGTCAGTTGTCGGAACGGTTGCAATTATATGTGCGGCTGTCGGTGCAGTCGGAATACTTCTTACTTCCGGCAGAGATTCAAAAAATCCGTTCAAGCGTCTTTTGAAAGGTCTGTACGGACTTTATAATGTAACAGGCTATCTGAGTGATATTCTCTCTTATTCAAGACTTCTTGCACTCGGACTTGCAACAGGCGTTATTGGAACGGTATTCAACAAAATGGCAAGTATGCTTGCGGGAATTGACGGTGGCGGAATAATCGGTGCAATACTTTATATACTTGTATTTGTAGTCGGTCACGCACTAAATCTCGGCATTAACGCACTCGGTGCTTATGTTCATACAAACAGACTTCAATTTGTTGAATTTTTCGGAAAGTTCTATGACGGCGGCGGAAGAAAATTCACCCCGTACAAAATCAATACTAAAAATTACAAAATCAAGGAGGACATTTAATTATGGGTATCGTATTTGCATTATTGGGAGCTGCTGTTGCAGCACTTATGGCTGGAATAGGTTCGGCAATCGGCGTAGGTCGTGCTGGTGAGGCAGCCGCCGGAGTTGTTACAGAAGACCCGGGCAAGTTCGGAAAGGTGCTTATTTTACAACTTCTTCCGGGTACACAGGGTATTTACGGACTTCTTATTGCGTTTATGATTCTTTCTAATATCGGTATTTTCGGAAACCCTGTTGAAGTAAGTGTTATGCAGGGACTTATGTATCTTGCAGCAGCACTTCCTATGGGATTTGTAGGACTTTACTCGGCAATCCGTCAGTCAAGAGCGGCTGTTTCAGGTATTGCACTTGTAGCAAAAAGACCTGACCAGATGGGTAAAGCTATCATTTTTCCGGCAATGGTTGAAACCTATGCTATTCTTGCACTTCTTGTTTCTATTCTTGCAATTACAGGTATTCCGGGCATTGCAGTATGAGAGGTGCTTTGAATGAACGGACTTGAAAAGATAATCAAAGACATCAATGACGAAACACAAGCCGAATGTGACAAAATTATTGCTGAGGCTCAGGCTAAGGCTGACGAAATTATAAAAAACGCAAACGCAAATGCAGACAAAATTTCATCAGCCGAAAACGACAAGCTCAAAGCATTTGAAAAAGACCTTATGAACCGTTCAGTATCAGCGGCGGCACTCGAAAAACGAAAAATAATTCTTGCCGAAAAGCAAAAGATTATTTCTGATATTATAAATAAGGCACACGGGGAAATTCTTTCATTGCCCGATAAGGAATATTTTGACATTCTTATGAAAATTGCCGCAAAGAATATTCAGAGCGGCAAAGGGGAAATTTTCCTTAACGCTAAGGACAAAAAACGACTTCCGAAAAATTTTATTTCCGAACTTAACAAACAGGCGGAAAAAATCGGCGGTTCAATAACTCTGTCGGACAAAACAGTGAACATTGACGGCGGTTTTGTGCTTGCTTATGGCGGAATTGAGGAAAATTGTTCATTTGAGGCAATATTCCACAGCAAGTCGGAAGAAATGAAAGATACCGTACACAGAATTATAAATCTGAAAAAGTAATTTTTATTGCGCTTTCAAAAGAATTTGGAGGTGTTTTATTTGCAGAATGAATATACCTATGCCGTCGCAAGAATAAGGGCAAAAGAAGTTTCACTGCTTTCAAAGACGGATATTGACACGCTTATGTCGTGCCGTTCACTTGATGAATGTATAAGATTTCTTGCCGACAAGGGCTGGGCGGATTGCAGTGACGGAGATTTTAAAAAAATGCTTTCGTCTGAGGAGGACAAACTTTGGTCGCTTATCAATGAACTGACTGGCGACGACAAGGTTTTTGATGTTTTCCGCTATCCTACGGATTTTCACAATCTTAAAGCGTCAATAAAAAGCATTGTTACAGATGTAAAAGAGCCGCAGATATTCTTCCTTGACAGAGGAACAACTGACGCAAAAAACATTTACAATGCAATAAAAGACAAGGAGTTTGACAGCCTGCCCGAACATCTCAGGGAATGTGCAAAAAAGGCATATCATACCTTACTTCAAACCCGTGACGGACAGCTTTGTGACATAATTATCGACAAAGCGTCACTTGAATATATCCGTGATGTCACGAAAAATTCAAAATGCACATTACTTAAAGATTATGGTGAACTGACAGTGGCGGCAGCTGACATTAAAATTGCCGTCCGTTGTCTTAAAACAGGCAAAAGTCACGAATTTATCAAAAACGCTCTTGCCGATTGCGACACGCTGAATGTAACACTTCTTGCTGATGCGGCGTCAAAGACATTTGACGATATATACAATTATCTTGCATATACGGATTATTCGGACGCACTTGAATATCTTAAAAAATCCCCATCGGAATTTGAACGCTATTGCGATAATATTCTTATGGAGAAAATAAAAGAACAAAAGCTGAATAACTTTACCGCCGCACCTATTGCCGCATATTTTCTTGCAAGGCAAAACGAAATTAAAACCGTCAGACTGATTTTGTCGGGAAAACAAAACGATATTGACGACAACATTATAAGAGAAAGACTGAGGGATATGTATGTATAAAATTGCCGTTATGGGTGACCGTGACAGTATTTATGGCTTTGCCGCTCTCGGTCTTGATACCTATGAAGTAAAACAGAACAGCGGCGAGGCGGCTAAAATCCTTAAACGTCTTGCCGAAAACGATTATGCAATTATCTATATGACAGAGCCGCTTTGTTCCGAACTTGAAACCGAACTCGACAAATACAGGGAAAATTTAACCCCCGCAATTATTCCTGTTCCGGCTGTCAAGGGCAACACAGGCTACGGTCAGGCAAAAGTTAAAAGCTTTGTCGAAAAAGCCGTCGGAGCAGACATAATTTAGTGTGGAGTGTTGAGAGTGGAGTGTGGAGTTGTTGTGCGGACTGATAGTTTGAACAGCAATTATATTTACTGACAAGTTTATTTAGTAAGGGAATGAGAGAATGAGCCAAGGTATAATAAAAAAGGTTGCAGGCCCTCTGGTAATTGCAGAGGGAATGCGTGACGCAAATATGTTTGACGTTGTAAAGGTAAGCGAACAACAGCTTATCGGTGAAATTATCGAAATGCACGGCGACAGAGCGTCAATTCAGGTTTATGAAGAAACATCAGGTCTGGGACCTGGTGAACCTGTTGTGTCAACGGGTGCTCCGCTCAGTGTTGAACTCGGGCCCGGACTTATTTCAAGTATTTATGACGGTATTCAAAGACCGCTTGACGATATTATGAAACAGTCGGGAAATCTTCTCCAAAGGGGTGTTTCTGTACCGTCACTAAAAAGAGATAAAATATGGAAGTTTGAGCCGTGTGCAAAAGTCGGCGACACAGTACAGGGCGGAGATATTATCGGAACAGTTCAGGAAACAGATGTTGTACTGCATAAAATTATGGTTCCGAACGGTGTTTACGGAAAAATCAAGTCGATAAAAGGCGGCGAATATCACGTTGATGATACTGTTGCGGTTGTTGCACTTGAAAACGGTGGAGAGTATAAACTTTCACTTATGCAGAAATGGCCTGTTCGTGTAGGTCGTCCGTACAAGAAAAAACTTTCGCCTGATATGCCGCTTATAACAGGTCAGAGAGTAATTGACACATTATTCCCGATTGCAAAAGGCGGTGTTGCCGCTGTTCCCGGACCTTTCGGAAGTGGAAAAACAGTAGTTCAGCACCAGCTTGCAAAATGGGCTGAGGCTGATATAGTTGTATATATTGGCTGTGGCGAGCGTGGAAACGAAATGACTGACGTTCTCAATGAATTTCCTGAACTTATAGACCCAAAGACAGGTTATTCGCTTATGGAGAGAACAGTTCTTATTGCGAACACTTCTGATATGCCCGTTGCGGCACGTGAGGCATCAATTTATACAGGTATTACAATAGCTGAATATTTCAGGGATATGGGATATTCCGTTGCACTTATGGCGGATTCAACATCAAGATGGGCAGAGGCACTCAGAGAAATGTCGGGTCGTCTTGAAGAAATGCCCGGTGAAGAAGGTTATCCGGCATATCTTGGCAGCCGTCTTGCACAATTCTATGAACGTGCCGGACGTGTTATTTCGGACGGCAAAGAGGGCAGAGAGGGTGCATTGTCAGTTATCGGTGCAGTTTCACCGCCTGGTGGCGATATTTCCGAGCCTGTTTCTCAGGCAACACTCAGAATTGTAAAGGTATTCTGGAGTCTGGATTCATCACTTGCATACAAGCGACATTTTCCGGCTGTAAACTGGCTGACAAGCTATTCATTGTATGTTGACAATCTTGCTAATTGGTTTAATGAAAATGTTGCGTCGGACTGGACGGAATGTCGTGGCAGACTTATGCGTTTATTACAGGAAGAGGCTGAACTTGACGAGATTGTAAAACTTGTAGGTATGGACGCACTTTCGCCGTCAGACAGACTTAAACTTGAAACAGCACGTTCAATCCGTGAGGACTTTTTGCACCAGAACGCTTTTCACGATGTTGACACCTACACAACTCTTGAAAAACAGTATATGATGATGAAACTTATACTCAAATACTATGATGAGTGTAATGACGCACTTACAAAAGGCGGTAATATTGAAGTTTTGGTTGCATTGCCTGTACGTGAACAGATAGGACGATTCAAATATGTTCATACAGATGATATAAAGAACGAATATGAGCTGATAAACGAAAAACTTGAACAACAGGTTGACGCATCACTTATAAAAGAGGAGGAAGACTGATAATGCCTAAGGAATACAAAACCATACAGGAAGTTGCAGGTCCTCTTATGCTCATAAAGGGCGTTGAAAACGTAACCTATAACGAACTCGGAGAAATAGAACTTGCAAACGGCGAAAAAAGACGGTGCAAGGTTCTTGAAATAGACGGCACAAATGCTTTGGTACAGCTTTTTGAAAATTCTGCCGGAATTAACCTTTCAAACAGCAAGGTTCGTTTTTTAGGAAGAACAATGGAACTCGGTGTTTCAGAAGATATGCTGTCAAGAGTTTTTGACGGACTCGGACAGCCGATTGATGATGGCCCCGATATTCTCCCCGATAAGCGTATGGACATCAACGGACTGCCTATGAATCCCGCCGCAAGAAACTATCCTCAGGAATTTATACAGACGGGTATTTCCGCTATTGACGGACTTAATACGCTTGTAAGAGGTCAGAAACTGCCAATATTTTCAGCAAGCGGATTGCCACACTCACAGCTTGCCGCACAGATTGCAAGACAGGCAAAAGTAAGAGGAACTGACGAACCGTTTGCCGTTGTTTTTGCCGCTATGGGTATTACCTTTGAGGAATCGAATTTCTTTATTGAGAGCTTTAAACAGACAGGTGCTATTGACAGAACTGTAATGTTTATAAATCTTGCGAATGACCCGGCAGTTGAGCGTATCGCAACACCGAGAATGGCACTCACGGCGGCTGAATATCTTGCATTTGATGCTGGTATGCACGTTCTTGTAATTATGACAGATATTACGAACTATGCTGACGCACTCCGTGAGATTTCAGCGGCAAGAAAAGAAGTTCCGGGTCGTCGTGGCTATCCGGGATATATGTACACCGACCTTGCGACAATGTATGAACGTGCCGGACGACAAAAGGGCAAAAATGGCAGTATTACGCTTATTCCTATTCTTACAATGCCTGAGGACGACAAAACTCACCCGATTCCTGACCTTACTGGTTATATCACAGAAGGACAGATTATATTAAGCCGTGATTTGTACAGAAAGGGAGTAACACCGCCTATTGATGTACTGCCGTCACTTTCACGTCTTAAAGATAAGGGAATAGGTGAGGGCAAAACCCGTGCCGACCACGCAAACACTATGAACCAGCTTTTCTCGGCTTATGCAAGAGGCAAGGAATGTAAGGAGCTTATGACAATTCTCGGCGAGGCGGCACTGACCGAAACGGACAAACTATATGCTAAATTTGCCGATGAATTTGAAAAAGAATATGTTTCACAGGGCTACAATGCCGACAGAAGTATTGAGGAAACGCTCAATATAGGTTGGAAACTGCTTTCAATCTTGCCGAGAAGTGAACTTAAACGAATTGACGACAAATACCTTGACCAGTATTACGGCAAATAAGGGGGAATATCTATGGCAGGAACACAGATAAACCCTACACGAATGGAACTGACAAGGCTTAAAAAGAAACTTGTCACCGCACAGCGTGGACACAAACTTCTTAAAGACAAGCGTGACGAACTTATGCGACAATTCCTTGACCTTGTGCGAGAAAACAAAGCATTACGCAAAAAGGTTGAGGACGGCATAAAGGCGGCGAACAAAAATTTTGTGCTTGCCAAAACATCAATGAGTGACGCAGTAACAGGTACGGCACTTCTTGCACCAAAACAGGAAGTTACGCTTGAAATTTCACAGAAAAATATTATGAGCGTAAACATTCCGCAGTACAACATCAAAACCAGAACATCAGATTCAAATGATATTTATTCCTACGGCTTTGCAAACACTTCATCAGACCTTGACGACGCAGTAAAGTCACTTTCGGATTTATTGCCCGATATGTTAAGGCTTGCTGAGTGCGAAAAATCCTGTCAGCTTATGGCGGCAGAAATAGAAAAAACACGCCGCAGAGTAAATGCACTTGAACACGTTATGATTCCGCAGACACAGGAAAGCATACGCTACATCACAATGAAACTTGACGAAAACGAGAGAAGTACACAGGTTCGTCTTATGAAAGTCAAGGATATGATGGTAAAAGAACAAATAGAAAAATCACACAGCAATTAACAAAAACGGAGAAAGCCACATTAAAGGCTTTCTCCGTTTATTTTGAGAATTTGTTTAGTGTTGAGTTTTATAATTTTATTATCTGAAATTTCAGAACAGGCAAGAATATAGCTGTCGGTTTCAATATACTTAAAATTCTTACATTCGGGCAAATCAGCAGTAATTTTTGAAAAATCCATAGACAGTCCTTTTCCAACAAGCTTTGAATAACATTCTTTCATAACCCATAATTTAATAAAATCCTTGTCTTTATTTTGGCTTGTGTTAAGAATAGTTTTTTCAATGTCAGAGCAAACTCTTTTTATAACACCGTTATGAATTTTTCTGTAATCCATAATGTCAACAGCGACATTTTTATCCGAAACGGCACACACAACGGCATTTTTGCAGTGGCTTATATTGAAATGTATATTATAATTTTTAAGAAACGGTTTGCCGTATTCGCCGAAAGTAAATTCGGGAATTGCCGTTATATTATATTCGTTTTTTAACGCATATCTCAAAAGAAGAAATCCGACACAGCCGTCGATTTTATCTGATAAAATCTTATAATAGCTGATTTTTTTCTGACGCTCACGACTTAACAGCGGAAAAGCCTGTTCTATAAAATTTTCGTTTAAATCCTTTGTATTTTCAAAAATGTATATCATAGCAATAAATTTCCGTTTTGAAATTTGAATTTTCTATTATATTATAATTTTATTTGTTGGATTTATCAAGTAAATAAACACACAATGCACGAAAAATCAGACAAAAATTATATATGCGTTTACAATTTTGTAATTAAACATTGATTTGCAAAAACTTGCAATTTGATAGTGCTTTATGCTATAATTCATAATAATGCAGTAATTTTGGTTACCGTACACCCAAAGTTAATACTTACATATATGTTAATAATGCTTATTTTGTACGGAGAATGGCGGTAAAGTTTATGGCACAGCTTTGTTTAGGTTGTATGCGTGAAAATAACGGTGAACAGATTTGTCCATATTGCAAATTTGACAGGGCAAGCGAACAGCCCGCTCCTTTTCTTCCTCTCGGAACAATTTTACAGGAACAGCGTTACCTTGTCGGCAAAAAAATTGACAACAACGCAGAGGGTGCAAGATATATCGGTTATGATAACTTTATGCACTCCCCTGTTATTATCCACGAGTTTATGCCAGCCGGTATATGCGGTCGTGCAAAGGGAAAAACAAATGTAGTTATTCGTGGCGGCTATGAGGAAAAATATAAGGCACTTACTGAGAATTTTCTTGAATATTACAGAACCGTTGCAAGAATGCGTGAGCTTTCGGCAATAGCTCCTATTTATGATATTTTCAGTGAAAACGGTGCAGCATATACGGTTGAGGAATCTTTTGATTATATTCCGTTTACGGAGTACATTGAACGCAGAGGCGGCAGTATTGACTGGAATACGGCAAGACCGCTGTTTATGCCGCTTTTGACAACACTTTCGTCAATTCATATGGCGGGAATAGGTCATTACGGAATTTCTCCCGAAAATCTCCTTGTCACTTCTTCGGGAAAATTAAGACTTACAGGCTTTGCAATAAAGGATATAAGAGAAACTGGTGATTTCTTTGAACCCGAACTGTTTGACGGCTGTGCCGCACTTGAACAGTATCAGAAAGGTTCAAGAATTGATGAGGCAACAGATGTTTACGGCTTTACCGCAACACTGTTTTATGCACTCACAGGTCGTTTGCCCGAAAACAGTAACGAGCGTAAACCTGACGGCAAACTGCCTATTCCTACGGCTGTTTTCAAAAGACTTCCGCCGCACGTTGTTACGGCTCTTGCCGGCGGTTTACAGGTTATGCAGGTAAACAGAATACAGACCTTTGAAAAATTACAGGCACAGCTTTCGTCTGCACCCGTAGTAAAGGCTATTCAGACTGAGGCAACACGCAGTGCAATTCAGAGTGAAGTCGCTCAGAACTATGTTCCTAAGAAAAAGAACGGAATACCGGGATTTGTGTGGGCGATACTTTCCGTTATGCTGTGTTTGCTTATACTTCTTGTTGCCGGAATAATATGGTTGCAGAATAATTCGTTTGAAAGCCTTTTCAATCCTCCTGCCGAGGAATCCTCACAGGTTTCTGAGGAGGATTCAAACGATGACCCGAATTTGATACAAATACCTAATCTTGTAGGTCAGAATTATAACGACCTTATCGCAAAGCAAAACGTAAATTCTGATTATAAGATAATCAAAGCAAATGAAGAAATTTTCAGTGACAAATACAAAGAGGGCGAAATTGTATCTCAGAGTCCGGAATATGGTGTTTCTGCTGAAAAAGGCGTTACCATTGTTGTAACGGTCAGCAAGGGACTTGCAAACCGTGAACTTCCGGCAATAAGCGGAAATTCTGTTCAGACAGCCGTTAAGGCACTCAGTGACCAGGGCTTTATTGCAACAGGAAACTATGTTTCAAGCGATACAGTTGAGGCTGGCAAGGTTATAGGCTATGAAAACTACAATGCAGGCGACCTTGCACCTTATGGTTCAAAAATCACAATCAGTATCAGCACAGGCCCCGAAAACAGCTGATAAACTCAAAATACAAAGAACAGATACATTTTATAAAAAACGGTGTAACCTTGAAAAAGGCTGCACCGTTTTCATTAACGAAACAGCGGCAGTAAGAGAATTTCTTCTGCCGCTGTTGCTCAAAAATTTTATATTTTGTATGTTTTTTTGGTGTCAACTTGTTTTTTGAAAAGTAACTTTAATGTCCTCGCTGTTTAGTTCAGAAATGATTTTGTCCGCATTTTTGACTTTGCCGATTTTTGTGTAGCTGTATGATGTGGAAAAGTTTTTGTAGAAAAGCACAAGGCAGTCATTACCCCAAAGCATAATATCTCCGGCTTTTATTTCGCCGATTTCCTCCGTATCTGTCGGCAATGGTTCGGGCAAATAGTAAAATTTTTCATTTCCGTTAAGTTCCTGCATTGTTACCGTCATAGGAAGAAGATTTATAAATGCCTTAGCTGTCTGATTGTTATATAACTCAATATCATATTTTTGACTGTTGATTGTTATTTCGGCTTTGTTCATCTGAGAAACGATGCTTTTCTGATTTGGAATTGTACTTGATTGTATGTTGCTTTCCTGTTCTGAAATGGTGCTTGATTGTGTATTGCTTTCTGCTATAATACCTGACTTTCGGTCAGGGGATACACTGCAAGCTGAAAATACTCCCGCCAAAAGCAGACAGCATAAAATTATGACAGCTTTTTGCATTTTACTGTCCCATACTTTCTTTGAGAATTTCTCTGACTTCATCTTTGTTAAGTACCTTGTAGCCGCCGTCCATAATAAATGTAGCGTCTGTAATGCCGTCAAGCATATCTTCACTTACACCGAGTTCTTTTGTGTTCATAACAAGACCGAGTTCGTTCATCCAGTTTTCCATAGCGGCAAGACCTTCAAGTGCGGTTTCTTTATCGGTTTTTCCGTCTGCTGAAATATTCCATACATTCACGGCAAAGCGTTTGAATTTTTGCAGACCGTAGGGCATTATAAATCTGTAATACGGCAATGATACTGCCGACAATGTCATTCCGTGAGTAGCGTCCGTATAAGCACCGACAGCCTGACCGAGCATATGAACCATCCAGTCGGTTGTTTTTCCGCAGGATACAAGTGTATTGAGTGCCCATGTAGCCGTCCACATAATATTACTGCGTGCTTCATAATCAGTCGGATTTTTTACGGCAATCCGTGAGGAATGAATAACAGAACGCATAAGTCCCTCCATAATATAGTCGGAGGTGTTGTCGTCGTTCCCTGAAAAATACTGCTCGCATATATGGTTAAAAATATCATAAATACCTGATATCATCTGATATTTCGGCAAGGTGTAGGTGTATATAGGATTAAGTATTGCAAATTTCGGGAAAATATTTTCTCCGAACACATGACCAATTTTGAGTTTCTGCTGGTGATTGGTGATAACTGCACCGCCATTCATCTCACTGCCTGTTCCGACCATTGTCAGAACACAGCCGATAGGAACAATCTCATTATCGACATCTTCAAACTTCAGATAATATTTATCCCACGGGTCATCTTTGCAGTAAACGGAAATTGATACTGCTTTTGCATAGTCGCATACACTTCCGCCGCCCACCGCAAGGATAAAATCAACCTTTCCATCTCTTGCTTTTTTGCAACCGTCATACAGCTTTTCAACCGTTGGATTAGGCATAACGCTGCCGTCCTCAATTATGTTTTTGCCACATTCATTCAGAATTGCAACAACCTTGTCATAAATGCCGTTCCTCCTGACAGAACCTCCGCCGTAAACCAGCAATACATTTTTGCCATATTTTTGAAGTTCTGCGTTAAGATTATCCAAAGAATTTTCTCCGAAATAAAGCTTTGTAGGATTTGAATAGCTGAAATTACCTAACATAGAATTTTCCTCCTTGATTGTGTGTTTTTTGTTTGTTATAATAGGTTTGATTTTATTATATAAGTTAAAGCTAACTTTAAGTCAATAGTTTTTTAAAAAAATTTGGAGGAATGATGATTTATACGATAGGTGAAATGGCAAAGCTTTTAGGTGTAGCACCTTCTACACTCAGATATTATGACAAAGAGGGGTTATTACCTTTTGTTGAGCGGTCAGGAGGCGGTGTGCGTATTTTTAAAGACAAGGATTACGAAATACTTAAAATTATTCACTGTCTGAAAGCAAGCGGTATGCAGATAAAGGACATAAAGGAGTTCATACATCTGGTTTCACTCGGTGATGATACTATTGACGCAAGACTGGAACTTTTCCGCAAAAGACAGTCAGAGGTTGAAAAGCAAATAGCTGAATTACAGGAAACATTAGATGTTGTAAAATTTAAATGTTGGTACTATGAAACAGCACAAAAAGCCGGAACAACATCTGTTCCTGATAATATGCCTGACACTGAGCTGCCTTATGATATGCGTAAAATCAGAGCAAAACTCAAAAATGAACAGATTTAACCGAGAAACTCAAAAGCGGTATTTGCATATTCTTCAACACAAAAAACAAGCGACCCTCAGAACCCTGAAAGTCGCTTGGATACTGGATTTTTTATGGAGCTGGAAATGGGACTTGAACCCACGACTTCCTCATTACGAGTTATAAAAACGACTTTTTAATCACTTTGTGACCATTCAGAAAAAGTCAGTGTTTATCAGCTTTACAGCGGTTTTTGTAATGCTTTTGTGAATAATTTTACAGCGGCAAAAATCAAGAAATAAAGGACAATAAAGGACAAATAAAGGACAAGCAAAGGACAAAAACAAACAAGGTATAACGCACCGTAAAAAGTGAATTATACCTTGTTTTTTTATATTGTTTTTTAATTCTCCTGTACTTTTCCGCTGATATTCAGAATTGTGTCGCCTAATTTTTCAGCGGCAATCTTTTCAGCACTTTCAACAGTATGAACATATCTGTTTGTTGTGGATATTTCAGCGTGACCAAGTCGGGCGGATACTGTTTTAATATCTGTCCCGGCATTTAATTGTAATGTTGCCGAAGTATGCCGTAATGCGTGTAACTTTATATGCGGTAAATTGTGCTTTTTCAGAAAGTCAGAAAACCACCCTGTCGGAGTTGTCGGGCATATCGGCAAACCGTTTGACTGTGTGAATATGAAGTCAGAGCCTTTCCACGCTGTCCCGAGCTTTAACCGCCGCTGTAACTGTTGTATCTGATATTCCTTTAACATCTGTACGCAATAGGGCGGAATGGAAACAGGACGCTTTTGGTGATTTTTCGGGTCTTTGGTGTCCGTAGGTTTACCTGTCAGCTTGTAAAGGCTTTTTGATATATCAATTTCAGCTTTTTCAAAGTCAATGGACGACCAACAGAGGGCAGACAGCTCACCACGACGGCAACCTGTATTCAATGCAAGATGTACATATAATTGCCACATAAAAGGCTCATCATCAAGACAGTTTAACATTTTCGCTAAATCGTCTTTACTGTATATCTGTGTTTCTTGCTCAATGCGTGGGAGTTTTACCTTTTTGCTGTCAGCCGGATTTGACGGTATAAGCTGTAATTGATAAGCATTATTAAGCACAGATTGAAGTACAGCATAGTAACGCTTGACGGATGCCGGAGCATAACCGCCGCTTTTTCCGTCAAGCCTGTATTCTCCCGAAGATAAAGCATTGATGAACTTCTGAACTTGTAAAGGCTTAATATCTTTCAGTTTCAAATGACCAAGAGCCGGTATAATTGTAGATTTTAAAACCCTTTTGTATTCGTCAACAGTCGTTACAGCAAGAGAACCTTTGACATTTTCAATATATTGCGGTATGAAGTCAACAAGCCTTATATTGCCACCGTTCCCGACCTTTCCGCTTTTAACCTTGTTTTCAAATTCAGCGGCAACCTTTTGTAATTCCTTTTGGAGTTGCTTTTCTGTGTATTTCTTTTCAGGTTTCCAAGTCATAGACTGCACAATCTGTTTGCCGTTTACATCATAACCGCACGACACCCTTATCAAATAAGCGTCACCACGCTTTTTAATTGTTGCCACAGTCAAACACCGCCTTCTGAATTGTCGTCGGAGCTGTCGGAGCAGTCAGAGCCGCTGTCTGAACAGGCAAGAACTTTACAAGTAAAAATGCGGCTTATTCGTGTATTTTTACTATCAGCATATTTTTTTGTAAAGTCTTTTATTAACTCTTGAAGTCTGAATAATGAAAGGTCTTTTAAATTGTTATAATCTGCATATTTATAAGCAATGTTATCAAGAATTTTTTCGTCCTCAGCGGTTAAAGGTTGCTTTTCATTATAATCGTCGTTTTTTTTATCATAACAGCTACAAAATAAATTGTAAGTTGAATAATCTGAAACATATAAGCTCAGATTTGAACTGCATTCTTCTATAAACTTATTGATTATTTCTGAGAAGTTATCTTCTTCTTCAAGTTTTCTTTTACCATAATTTAGAATGCTTATGGCTTTTTCTGATAAGCCTGTATAATCACAAATTTGTTTTGTTTCAACATCTGTGTTTAAATCAGGCACAACGGAAAGCCCCAGTAAATAATCAGCGGTTGTATTGAAGAACTCAGTCATTTTGATTATTTGTTCAGTGTTGGGCATTCTTTTTCCGCTGACAAAGTAAGATATAGTGTTATCAGGAACACTTAAAAATTCGGCTAATTCTTTTTGTTTCTTTTTGCGTAAAGACAAAAGAGCATTTATATTTTGCCCTATTGTCTTGCTTATTGTTTCATTCATAGAAAACAGCCCTTTCAAAATAACAAAATTGATATTATAACAAAAACATAACAAAACGCTTGATTTTGTTGTTGTGCTATGTTATACTAAATATAGCACGGGAGATATTCCGCTGTCAACGAAAAAAAATTGAAAGGGGCTGAAAAAATGAAAAACCTTGATATACGCAATTATGCAAAGTCAAAGGGTGTCAAACAGTGGCAAGTCGCCGAAGAACTCGGTGTAACTGAGTTTGCATTCAGCAGACAGCTCAGACACGAACTTTCCGACACCGATAAACAGGCAGTCAGAGCCGCTGTTGACAGAGCATACACCGCCATTCAACAGGCATAAAAAAATACCGCCCGACTTATGCCAGTAAGTCAGACGGTGAAAGCAAAAAGCAAGAATACAGGAAAGTCGAACCGCTGTATAATAGCTTTATTCTATTATAGCATTTTTCAGCGGCTGTGTAAAGAATAGGAGCAAAAAAATTATGTATGAAGAACAGAACGAAAATTACAAGAATTATGTACCACAGGTTGAACCGTACACAATACCAAGAGTTATAAGCATTAAAGCCGCCGCAAAGGAATTTAGTATATCTGAATGTACTATCCGTAAATGGATAAAAAGTGGACAGTTGCCTGTTGTAAAATGCGGACATTCGTTTTTGATAAATTGCACCACATTTTCAAAATTCCTTGTTGGTGAATGTCAGCCTGTAACACCTGAACCGCCACAAAAGCCTGTTGCTGTCGGGGAAAATGGCGAACTTTTCGCAGACGATACACCGAGCAAGAGAAAAAGGGCGGTAAGCAGAATAAAGCCTATATATTAAGGCGGTGTGACAATGCAAGAGTATTTCAGCACTGAAACCACCATTTATTTTGAAACCGAGCCTTTCAGTCGTATTCTGTCCCTGATAGGTGACGGACAGGAAAACGCAATACATAAAGCGGATTTGATACGCTGTACAGGTTTACCCGACAGAGAATTAAGAAAAACAATAGAATTTCTCCGAAGGAAAGGTATAGTGATAATTTCAGACAACAGCGGATATTACTTTCCAACGAGCGAAAACGAGCTTGAAACATACATCAAGCAAGAGGAACACCGAGCGAAAAGCACCTTTTACACTTTGAAAAGTGCAAGACAGCTTTTAAGACAGATTAAAGACAACACGGAGGTATGACCAGTGATTGAACGCAAAGACATTGACGAGGCAAAACAGTATATTTACAATGATTATATTGTTGCCGCTTGCTTATTTCTTGATACAAACGGCGGAAAAGATATTGTTAAAAAAGACATTGCTATTTTCGAGGCAATCAAAGAAAGCATACAGGAACTTACAGGAAAAACCGACCCCGAAATTCTGACAGGTTATGCAATAGCAATATTTGGGCATATGTGTTTTGGACTGCAAGGCACTCAGGCGGGTGAAGAACTGCAAAACACTATTGAAGAACAAAAGCCGACAAAGTCTAAAAAAATAATAAAATTTGTTGACGGACTGCAATAAAAACATAAACAAACCGCTGTATTACAACGGAAAACAGCGGTTTTTATTACATTTAACGAGGTGAAAAAAATAAAATATGCTTGATGGTAAAGAACGAAATTTTCTATTAAAAATGCTTGAAGAAACTACAAAAGACAATCCTATGCCTCTTGTAAATTTTTCAACACTTTTGGCTTGCACAGAGGAAGAAGCAAAGGCGGTTATTGACGATATAATGAAGTCAACAGACTTAATCGTTGAAACACCAGACGGATATTATTGTCGCAACGAGCAAGATAATATTTTTGATATTGCAAACAAGAATGTTCTTGACAGGAGAATATACGAGTATATCAAGAATAATTTTACTGACCCTGTTGAAGCACAATTGTTTATAGCTGATTTGGCAGAAATTGCAACAAAACAGCGGAAAAAAACGGAATTTCTCAATCTGACTAAGGGACTTGTAAAAACTATTGCAAAAGCTGACAAGAAGTTTAAAAAGCAACAGGAACTTGAAGAACGTCAACAGAAAATTCAAGGTAAATATGGGACGTTACCACCATTTATAAAAACTGTTGTGAAGAAGGACGGCAGTGTTATTTTAGTTGTTGACTGTCCTATGCTTGCAAAATATTTGCGTGACCATTATAACTTTAAACTTGTAAGAAATCCGCAAACGGAAGACACAAAATTTTATCTTTATGAAAACGGTGTTTACAGGGAATTGTCAAAAGACCTGTTGCAAGGATTTATTAAGCAACCTATTGTTGAATTTGATGAAGGACTTGTAAAAAGTTATGATTTGCGTGAGGTTGAAAGACTTCTTAAAACCGACATTGAAAGCTGTAAAAGTGGAGATTTTAACACAAACGAGGATATTATCGTTTTTGAAAATGGTGTGCTGAACATCAAGACGGGAGAACTTCTTGACCACGACCCGAAGTATTTAAGCACCATAAAAATTCCGTGTAATTATAACGCTGATAAAATGGGAACTCCTACACCGTTTGAAGCGTGGGAAACTGCAAAACAGGAAGCACCTGTATTTTGCAATTATTTAATGACGCTTGCAAACGAACAAGGAAACAAGCAAGGTGAAGACGATAAATCTATAACATTACTTCTTGAATTTATGGCGGTTGCAATTTCAAACATTCAAGGTTGGCGGTTTAAAAAAGCCTTGTTTCTTGTCGGACGGGGCGACACTGGAAAAAGTAAAATTTTTGACCTTATAAGTGGACTTATCGGCGGAAATAATACAGCCGAAGCAAGTTTAAGTCAGTTAGAGGAAAAATTCGGCAAAACCGCCTTGTACGAAAAGCGTTTTGTTTTTGACTCTGATATGAGTTTTTTTACCATAAACGAGTTGAAAACTTTCAAAAATGCAACAGGCGGCGACGACATTCAGATTGAAAGAAAAGGTAAAGACCCGTTTAATTATAAGTTCAGAGGCTTGCTTGCATACGGTTGTAATAAGCTACCGCAATTTGGCGGCGACAGGGGACAGTGGGTATATGACCGTATTATTCCGTTTGAATGCAAGAACGTAATTCCAAAAGATAAACAAAACAAGCGTCTTTATGAAGATATGTTTGCCGAGCGTGAAGCTATTGTAAAATTGCTTATTCCGTACTTATTGAAAGCAGTTAATAACGGTTATGAGTTTGACATTCCCGACTGTTGCCTTGCACTTAAAGAGCAATACCGGGTTGACAATGAACCCATCCGCCAATTCTTTGAAGAATGCTGTTGTATGCGTGGAGGAGATAATCCAAGAGAAATAAAAGACGACAAAAAAGACTACACACGCAGAGAAGTATTTTATGCTTATAAGGCTTGGTATTGCGATAATGTACGGGGCGGATATTATAACGGTGTTTCTGAAAAGAAGTTTATGAATGAAATGCTTGAAATTCTTTCAGAAGGCGGATTTACAAAGGAAGAAGCAACTTTTAACACAACGACGGGTAGATACTATATTATAACTTTGACTGACACTGGAAAAGACTATTATGCCGAGTATAAAGGTAGTAAATGAGGAAAACGAAATGCACACAAACAGACCACCTTAACACACAGCTATGACACTTATGACAGAACAATGACATTTCTTTCATTGAAGTGTCATATAAAAAGTCAGTATTTATGCGGTTTTCGAGCGTTTTATGACACTATGACACTTCTACATAACTTCTTTACACAAGGGAAAAAATAAAAAATAAAAAATTATATTTTTATTATTTTTTTAATTCTATATATTTTTAAGAAGTTCAAAAGAAGTGTCAGAAGTGTCATAACCATTAAAAAGTATAGTGTTTATGCGGTTTTGCACTATGACACTTCTGTGTGCTTATATGCCATTTTATGACACTTCTTCTGTCATTAGAGGCTATACGCCTACTATCAGCAGAAAAACCGCTGAAAAAATCAAGAAAAGAGGTGAAAAGAAATTGAAGAAGCTGACACCGATAAAAGCAATAAGGGCAAAGTGTTTAGACTGTTGTTGTTGGGACAGAAAAGAAGTAAAGCTATGTACGGCTACAAATTGCCCTTTATACGCTTATAGAGAGGGGCATAGACCTAAGGAATATAATAACACCACCGAGCAGACTAACCCCGAAAAAAGCCTATAAAGCGTATAGTTTTTGACAAAAGAATTGACATCTGACAGCGGAAAAAGAAAAAGCCGCCCCACTTTTCAGCAGAACGACCGATACATCAAATATATTTTATCATATAAGGGCGGTGTATTCAATGGAGAATGAACAGCTTGTTACGCTTATTCAGAGCGGCAACCGTGACTTATTGCCGGAACTGTGGGAGCAGACGGAAAGACTTGTTAAAATGCTGATTATACGGTATGCGAAAAGTAAAGTATTGCCGAACAGTATGGATATTGACGACCTGTTACAGTGTGGTTATTTTGCCCTGTTGCAAGCCGTAAGAGCCTTTAAAGCTGATAATGGGTATAAATTTACCACCTATCTGAATTACAGCGTAAAGAACGCTATTGATGAAGAAACAGGCAGTGACAGAAAACACTTCAAGGAAGTATCATATAACAAGACCGTAAGGGACAAGGACGGCGACAATGTAGAATTGCTTGACCTTATGGAAGACAGTACAGCGGAATATGATTTGATAGAACCTGTGGAGCTGACCGATACACAAAGAACAGTTATAGAAGCACTGGAACGGCTACCACCTGTACAGCGTGAAGTTATAAGCAAGCATTATCTGAAAGGCTTGACGCTTAATCAAATAGCAACGGAAAGGCACTGCACCATAGAGAATATAAGGCAATACATAAAAGCCGGCTTTAAGACTTTGAGGAAAGACCGAGCGTTGAGGAACCTATATTTTGATACTGTCGGGAGCAGTTATATACACAGGTTTAACCGTTTCCAGTACAGCCCTGAATACTTTGAAACTATAAGGAAGATTGAAGAGCTTGAACGCAATACAACCGAGTATATGACATACGGCAAACAACAGGCACGGCGGACAATTCTGTTATTACAAGCACAAAAGGAATACGACAAGAAACATATATAACATCACAATTATTCAAGAAAACGCAAACAATTCTTTTTATTGTGACTTATATATCATACTCCCCCCTTAAAGCAATGCAACATATTCAGCGGCACACCGTACAGCCCTACATCATTTTACACGCACGATATTTTTATAGAACCCCCTACCTTTTAGGAGCATAAGCAAGGTTGATTTATTTCAGCCTTGTTTTTTTATTGGGCACAGATTTGTGCTCAGTAATGCAAGAGAACCGCCAAAAAAGCTCACTTACCGTTATGGTACTTGACACAGTATTCCGCTGATATGTTATAAACTATCACAATATAACCACTACCCTGATTTAGGGGAACGGTTATGCCTTGATGTATGCACCCACAGGGGTACATCAAAAAGTACAGATTGACAAGGCTTGACAACGGACAGCTATGTTGTGTAGAAAAAAATCCCTTTATTTCTGAAAAATCGATTATATAACTGTAATACCGCTGAAGCCCTTTTAAATCGCCTGTATTGAGTTTTTTTGTGGCAAAGCAGTTAACTTATACCTTGTCAAGAAAAACCGCTGAAATAGGCTTTAAAGGCTATATTTAAGTGTGTGTATGACGATACCGGAAAAGACTTTTTCCTAATTTCGGGAAAAAATACAGGCTATGTTTAAGTGTATGTATGACGATACCGAGAATAAAAAATGACCGAACGAAATTCGTACGCACAAAATAACTAACGACAAAAAACGGACGCACCCCCTGAAAATTCCATTTTTCAGCATTACAGGATATACAAGCACAAATGCCCACAGCGTAGTCGTAAATGCCCTACAATCGTTTTTTACACAAAATCAATAAAACTACACCTTAAAAATAAAAGCCGTTACAGCGGCTTACAGGCGAAAATAAAAGGCTGTCCGATTTTTTGGACAACCTTTTTTCTTTTTAATGCGACACTAACATTGTGCGTACGAATTTCGTATTTGCTTTCCAAATTTGGAAAGCAAGTTACAAAGGCGACACTAACATTGTGCGTACGAATTTCGTACGCAGTTAGGAGCAGAATGTCAAAGGGGGTAACAAAATTTATAACTCAATAACGAATTGTTAGCGAGCCTTGACGGTGAACAAATCGTTCAGCCTGTCATTGTGGGGATAGTCTGACCGACATCACCCCTATGGAGTAGTGAAATGCTACTCCATCTATAACCCTATGCAACCGTGAAGATGGGGGTATGATTTGTACCGTCATAGTAGTGAAATGCTACCCCATCTATAACCCTATGCAACAGCGGAAATATTACTTTTGTTTTTTCAAAATATCGCCGTCCGTTTTTCGGACAGCGATATGCAACAGCGGAATTATTACTTTTTTCTGCTGTCGGAGCTGTCTTTGTTTTTTATACAATCAATCACATATTCTTTCAAGACTGTATTTGCTGTTTTTCCCTGTTCAGCGGCATATTTTTTAAACGCTGTTGCCTCTGTTTTCTTAACCTTACAGCCCAATGTTGTCATATTTTCTTTATCCCATTTGTCATTAGCCATTCTTTTGGATTTTGGTACAGTCATTAAAGCAAGCCTCCTTTCCTATTTTACACTATTATAGCATATATTCGTTTTGGTTAACAGTGTAAATATATATAAATCTACACTGTTAACTTTGTGCAATTAGTATATTGTAATACACGGTTTACCGTGTTATAATAAAGGCAGTTAAGGAAAATCGAAACACAAAACAGTAAAAAGGCGGTGCATAGTATGAAGATAAATAAATCTACATTGTGTAAAGTTGCTAACAATTTACGCAAAAAAGGTTATTCTCTTTCTGTTGCTTTCCGTCTTGCTTGGCGTTTAATCAAAGGTGTGGCTAATATCAAAGTAAGTGGTGTAAGCAAGCACCAAAGAGCAATAGAACATCTCCGCCGTTATGACAGCAAGGACATAAAGGTTGTTTTACAGCGTGAGGCTAACAATACATACGATAAAAACGCTATTGCCGTTCTTGTATCGGTTAATAATTCCGCTTCATATAAAATAGGCTATGTACCACGCAAAATTGCCGCCTTGCTTTATGAAATTATGGACAATATCACAAACATAAATGCAAGTTTGCAAGCAATAGTTGGCGGTTATTATAAGGATATGATGTCAGGAATAAGACTTAACTTAGTAATTTGATGTCATAATTTGTGGCATTGAAAAGAAAAGAGGTGAGAGAAAAAGAAAAAATAATGTTGAACCTGTCAATCTGAATGAAGGTAACATTTGAAATGTAACCTTTCCGACAAACTGAAAGGGGGGTGACCTGAATTAAAATTTTAAGCCCGACCACCAACACAAAAATCGAGAGGAGAATTGAAAATGATAGTAAAGGCAACACTTGACGGCAAAGAGGTTAAAGTAAATATTGATGATGAAGAGGTAACGGAGAAAACAAGCTTTTCCGATGTTGCAAGAGATGTCAGAGCAATGGCTTTTATTGTTTATGACCTTATAGAAGAATTTTTCACTTTTGACTGTGATAAGAACCAGTTTGAAATCCTGTGGGAGTACAACAGAGCAAGAGCAAGAGCCGAAGCACTTAATGCACTTATTTCTGACGCTAAAAAAGAACTTAACCGCCTGAACATAAACGGCTATGACTGAAAGGAGTGGGCAAAATGGACACCCCCACGATTGACCGCCACACACTCGAAGAACTGAAACACAACGCCCAGAGCATTGAAGGTTATGCCTCCGACCTTATGCACGACCGTTTCAATATGGACACCGAAGACAGAATAACACTGGAACTTCTTTATACCTTCACGCAAAAGGAACTTACAATCATTGACGGCATTGCCGCTGAAATTTAATTTTGAAAGGATTTTGATTTATGTACATCAAAGACAAGAAAATCAAGCTGTCAGAGCTTGAACAGAGAGCAGACGAGTTTTATATGGACTTCATCAACAACCCGAAGTACTATATCAGAGCTGAAAGCGAAAAGCAGATTGACAAGGAATGCGACAACCTTATCAATTCAGCGTTCGGCGAAATCACAGAGGAACAGAGCAACGCAATAATGAATGCCGAAGCCGCCAACGAGGAACTGGGATTTATTAAAGGCTACATTCACGCAATGCGTAATATGCTGAAAATTGATTGATAACCGGGCGGACAGGTTGAAAAATCTGTCCGCTATTTTTTTTTTTTTTTTTTTTTTTTTTTTTTGAAATAAAGGACAAATAAAGGACAAACCCGATTTTTTCACAAAAAACAAGCGACCTTCAAAACCCTGAAAGTCGCTTGAATACTGGATTTTTTATGGAGCTGGAAATGGGACTTGAACCCACGACTTCCTCATTACGAGTGAGGTACTCTACCAACTGAGTTATTCCAGCATAAATGAACTACATAAGTGAAAACATTGATATTATACTATAAAATTATATAAAGGTCAATAGCAAAATCAAAATTGAAATTGTGAAAAATCCTCCGCTTATTACTTGCTAAAAATTACGATTATATGATTTTGTATAATTTAATTATTTACAGTCAAAAACTCAGATGTTATAATGTATAGAGATTTATGCAACTGAAAGGAGGATTTTTATGAAAAAAGAATATCTGTATGAGGCACCGAAAGATGTCCGTGACTTTTTGAATTATATGCAAAATGTAAAAGGGAAATCTGAGCTTACGGTAGATGAGTATTATGTTGATTTGAGAATATTTTTCAGATTTATGAAAAAATTCAAAGGCTGTGTCAGTGAAGATACACCTGATGAAAAAATCAGAATTGACGATATTACAACGGATTTTATACGTCAGATAACGTTTTCGGACATAAACTATTTTATGAATTACTGTATGAGCGAACGTCACAATAAGGCAAATGCCCGTGCAAGAAAAACATCAAGCCTTAGTAGCTTTTTTAAGTATCTTACGAATAAAGTCAATAAACTTGAAAAAAATCCGACAGAACAGCTTGACGCACCAAAGAAAACAAAATCACTGCCGAAATATCTCACATTGGAACAGAGCATAGAACTTCTCAATGCCGTTGACGGTGAGTATAAAGAGCGTGATTATTGCATACTTACGCTGTTCCTTAATTGCGGAATGCGTCTGTCGGAGCTTGTCGGAATCAATATCGGAGATATTCGTTCTGACCGTTCATTGAGGCTTTTAGGAAAGGGCGACAAGGAGAGAGTGGTTTACCTTAATGATGCCTGTATAGATGCGATAGAGGCTTACAAAAAAGTTCGTCCCGTTGACGGTGTAAAAGATAAAAATGCACTGTTTCTCAGTCGTCTTAAAAAACGTATAAGTCCGAAAACCGTTCAGGCTATGGTGTATAAATATCTTGAAAAAATCGGACTTGATTCACAGGGGTATTCGGTTCATAAACTGCGTCATACCGCCGCAACGCTTATGTATCAACAGGGAAATGTTGATATTCGTGTGCTGAAAGAAATTCTCGGACACGAAAATCTCGGCACAACAGAAATTTATACACACCTTTCAAGTCAGCAGATAAAACAGGCAATAAATTCTAATCCTCTTTCAGATGTAAAACAGAGAAAAAAGAAAAGCGAAAGCGGTTGATTTATGAAAAAATATTTTGCTTTTATTACAATGTTTTTTGCGGCATTGTTCTTGCTGTCAACAGGAGTATCAGCGGCAGAAGATGTGCAGTTTTCACTGAAAACCGACGAAAATATAAAATCAGGACAAACATTTAGTTTGTATTTATCTGCTGAAAGCAGTACGGATATAGGTGTTTTTCGTATAAGTGTTGAATTTGATGATGAATTGCTGACCTTTAAATCGGCACGACTTAATGATAAATACAAAGACCATTATATGAAGTATGAAATACACGGAAACCGTATCGTAATTATTTATATGAATGATACGCAGTATTCGTCAAAGTCGCTTAAAGACTGTATAAAACTGAGATTTTCACCGCTGAATAATGATGTTGAAAATTACACTTTTAAAACGTCAATGTATGAAACAGGCGACATAAACGCAAATCTGCTTGAATGTAGTGAAATGCCGTCTTTGTCCCTGAAAGTTACACAAAATGGCAGCAGTACAGATGTTTCATATTCAAAGGTGACATCAGAACCGCAAGGCAGGATACCAAAAAATCAAACGTCTGATAATAGTGTGAAAAGTACTGATGACAACACGAAAATTACAGAGAAATCAAAAAATCCCGTAGTTTCAGACAATATGGTTTCACAAAATGCGGTTTCAGATAATGTTATTTCATCACAATACAGCTTTTCTGAAAATCACGAATATAGCCTTTCCGAAAATGATTCTGATATTTCATTTAAACAGGATAATTTTTATTTTATCGCCGGAGTTATTATTCTTATTGCGGTTGTTGCAATAGTCGCCTTTAAACTTGGTGCAAAAAAACAATATCCCGACAGTGATGATAAAAACAAAAAATAAACCTCTGTCATATAACACAAATTCGGTTGACAAGCGAAAAAGTTTGTTATAGAATATTTTTGTTAATAATGGGATATTGTGTATCCTTAATGATGAAAGGACATAAAATATGGTTACATTTGAAGCTATGATACAGGATAAAAAGGTCAGAATGTTCGCCGACCTTCCACTCAAAAATGCAGCGGGTGCAATAATAAAAACGCTTGCTCAGATAAGTCAGAAAACAGATATTTTTAACGGAACATTTGTTATGTGCTTTGGTTGGGCGTATTTCTTCCTCGATAAAAGACAGGACGAAAATGGCGAGGAATACTGGGTTGTACAGACAACGGACTATCAGAAAAATCCTATGAATGACAAGACCGATAATGTTACGGTTTCACTTCTTGTACAGAATATTCAGATTGAAACCGTACAGACTGCAAAGGTTCAGCCGCTTGCAGCAACATTCAAGGATACTGTTCTGGTTCTTAAAGAGGCAATGGGTGCAAAAGATGTTTATATGAACAGAACAGAGGCAGAAAAAGAGGGCGATTCGGGCTGGTATTTCGGTTTGCTTGACGACCCGAATGAAGAAAATCACAGTGCTGATGAATATACTGTTATTGCGTCTTATGAATTTCTGAAATTCCGCTCGGAAGCACTCAGGGTTCTTGAAATGCCTGTCGGAACGCTTGCGGTATTCCACGAAAATACGCTTACTGCTCTTGTTGACAAGGACGACAATCCATTGAAATTCACTACACCGCCTAAAAAAGAAGCAAAAGAAACACCTGATTCTGAGGAAACTATTTCTGAAAATAAAGAATAAAATCCACAAGATAAATAAATTGGAGTGTATGCAGACTGATGTATAAACTTATAAAGCAAAACGGTGCGGCTCGTCGTGGAGAACTGATTACACCTCACGGAACGGTACAGACACCGGCATTTATGAATGTTGCAACGTGCGGTGCAATAAAGGGTGCTGTTTCGGCACTTGACCTCAAAGACCTTCGCTGTCAGGTACAGCTTTGCAACACATATCATTTGCATTTGAATCCGGGTGATGAAAATGTAAAAAAACTCGGCGGACTTCATAAATTCACACGATGGGACAAACCTATCCTTACTGACAGCGGCGGATTTCAGGTGTTTTCTCTTGCAAAGCTGAGAAACATAAAAGAAGAAGGCGTAACCTTTGCGTCACATATAGACGGTCACAGAATATTTATGGGACCTGAGGAAAGTATGACAATACAGTCAAATCTTGCCTCGACAATCGCAATGGCATTTGATGAATGTATTGAAAATCCCGCCGAATACAATTACACAAAAAATTCCTGTGCAAGAACTTACCGCTGGCTTTGCCGCTGTCGTGATAAAATGCGTGAGCTTAATTCTCTGGATACCACAATCAACAAACAGCAGATGCTTTTCGGAATAAATCAGGGTGCAACATTTGACGACCTGAGAATTGACCATATGAAAAGAATACGTGAACTTGACCTTGACGGATATGCAATAGGCGGACTTGCTGTTGGTGAATCAGCGGAAGAAATGTACCATATAATTGAAGTTGTTGAGCCGTTTATGCCTGAGGATAAGCCACGCTATCTTATGGGAGTAGGTACACCTGTAAATATTCTTGAAGCGGTACGCAGAGGCGTTGATATGTTTGACTGTGTTATGCCTACACGAAACGCAAGACACGCACACGTATTTACGTGGAGCGGCAGAAGAAATATGTTCAACAGCAAATATACTCTTGATGAAGAACCGCTTGATACCGAATGTGACTGTCCGGTATGCAGAAATTTTTCGAGGGCATATATACGTCATCTTTTCAAAAGCAATGAAATGCTTGCAATGCGTCTTTGCGTTATGCACAATATTTATTTCTACAATACTTTGCTTATGCGTATAAGAGAAGCGTTGGATAATGATGAATTTGATAAATTTTATACTAAATATATTTCCGTTCTTGATAACAGAATATGAATATTCCCACTTGAAACGGATTTTGAAAATTGGTATAATAGAAAAGTCAATTATATCATTTACAGAAATCAGGATTCTGTAACTACGCTATTTTGAAAGGAAGAAGAATAATGAATTTTGCATTGCTTGACCAGGCATCACAGGCACAAGCGTCACAACAGGCGAGCGTATGGCAGATGGTGGGTACAATCGCTATATGGGTGGTTGTTATCGCAGTTTTTTACTTTTTGTTTATGCGTCCTCAGAAGAAAAAGCAACAACAGGAAGAAGAACTCAGAAACAGCATTGAAATCGGCGACGATATTACAACAATCGGCGGTATCGTAGGTAAGGTTGTTGCGGTAAGAGAAGACGACGATACATTTATTCTTGAAACAGCAAGCGACAAAACAAAAATGCGTTTCAAAAAATGGGCAATTTCATCAGTTGACACTCCCGGCAAACAGCCTAAGCCAAAGGAAAAGGAAAACAAACGCAGCAAAAAGGATAAATCAGAAGACAAAAAAGAACTTCCTGAAGAAAAGTCCACTGAAAGTTCAGAAAATTGATTATAGCGTTGTAAGGAGTATCGGGTTCGGTACTCCTTTTTAATTGATAAGTTTGGCTTTATTCAGTAAATATCGAAAGGGTAAAAAATGAGTAATATAATAAATGCAATTATAAATCTGGTAAATAATCCTGTTACAGAATTAAAGAAAATTTATTCAGGAAAAAACCGTGCCAATAATACAGGAGATGCACTGGAAGAATATGTAAAGGATTTATTTGCGGGAACATTTGATTATAATGATGAAAAACTCCGTATGGAAAAAATATCAGAGGTTTTTTCATACTTGGGAAATAACAGCAATCCGCCTGACGCTATGTTAAGAGCCGGTGATGCAATAGAAGTAAAGAAAATAGAAACTAATAGCTCTCAACTGGCACTTAATTCAAGTTATCCGAAACAAAAACTTTATTCGGATTCTGTTATGATTTCAAAAGCCTGTAAGTCGGCGGAAATATGGTCTGAAAAAGATATGATTTATATAGTCGGAATTGTAGAGGGCAATATATTGAAACATCTTTGTATGGTTTACGGTATGGATTATTGTGCATCGGCAGATACCTATGAACGTATAAAGAATGTTATAAAAGTTGGTATAGAAACAATTCCGAATATAGAATTATCCGAAACGAAAGAATTAGGAAAACTGAATAAAATTGACCCTCTCGGAATAACATATCTGAGAGTGAGGGGAATGTGGGGGATTGAAAATCCCTTTAAAGTGTTTAATTATGTTTTTGAGCGTGATATGTCCAAAAAATTTAATTTTATGGCTATCATAAACAACGAAAAATATAATACTTTTGATAACAGAACTGAATTTGAGAGTTTATTAAACAATAATGAAAATTTATCAATGACAGATGTTAAAATAAAAAATCCTGATAATCCGGCACAGCTTAAAAATGCAAAGTTGATTTCTTTTTCAGTTTAATCGGGAGGAATTGAGTTTGAATATTATAAGTTTGTTTTCAGGTGCAGGCGGTTTGGATCTCGGATTTGAAAAAGCGGGTTTTAATATTTTAATGGCCAATGAATTTGATTCTTCTATCTGGGCTACATACGAAAAAAATCATAAAGCGTATTTATTAAAAAAAGATATAAGGGATATAAGCGACAGGGATTTTCCCGATAACATTGATGGTATAATCGGAGGTCCTCCTTGTCAGAGCTGGAGTGAGGCCGGAGCTCAGAGAGGAATAAATGATGCAAGGGGTAAGCTATTTTATGACTATATAAGAATATTGAAAAATAAAACCCCTAAATTTTTTTTGGCGGAAAATGTTTCCGGAATGTTGTCAAACCAACATTCTCAGGCAGTTGCAAATATCATTAAAACTTTTGAGGATTGCGGCTATGATGTGACTGTTGATTTAGTAAATGCCGCAGATTATGGTGTGCCACAGGACAGGAAAAGAGTTTTTTATATCGGGTTCAGAAAAGATTTAAACATTCATTTTTTGTTTCCGAAAGCAACTACTCCGAATAAGTCCGATAAAAAAACATTATGGGACGCAATTTCTGATTTAAGAAACAGTGCAGTACCAGCCTTGCCGAAAAATAAAACTAACGGCAAACTTGAAATACCAAATCACGAGTATTTTACAGGGGAATATTCTACTATATTTATGAGCCGTAACAGAGTAAGAGCGTGGGACGAACAGGCTTTTACCGTACAGGCAAGCGGAAGACAGTGTCAGCTTCACCCACAGGCTCCGAAAATGCAGCTTGTAGAGAAAAATAAAAGAATATTTGTTCCGGGAAAAGAAAAATTATACCGTAGGCTGACAGTAAGAGAATGTGCAAGAATACAGGGATTTCCTGATGATTTTGAATTTATTTATAATAATGTTAATGACGGTTATAAAATGGTGGGTAATGCCGTTCCTGTTGAATTGGCACGTATCATAGCAGAAGAAATAAAAAAATGCCTTGAAAAGAGTATATGAATCTGATGTTATTCAGAGGAGTTACGTTTAATGAGCGTTATATTTTTGCCCCTATACGAATAAACATTATTAAAATGCTGATGTGGGGGCTTAATATGAAAGGTGATAAATCCCGTAACAGCGGAACTGCTGTAAGGGCAGTAAAGGCGGTTGCTGTCGGAACGGTTGTCGGCTTTGTAATATGTATGCTGATTTTGCTTTTAATAACATTTATGCTTGTTAAAATTCAGAAATTCCCCGAAACATTAGTTGTGCCTTTGGCAATATTCACGGCGTGTATCGGTGCGTTTTCAGGGGGATATTTTTCCGCAAGAGTCAAAAAAAACAACGGTCTTGCAATGGGTGCTGTGTGTGCATTGGTGATTTTTGTTTTACTTTTGCTTATCAGCAGCGTTTTTGCGGAGGATATATTCAGTGCTGTTTCTCTGCTGAGAATGGGTGCAATGCTTATTTCGGGTGCAATAGGCGGTGTTCTTGGTGTGAATAAACGAAGAAGAAGAAAATAATGTTTGAATTTACGGGAAGAATGTGTTATCATAGTATATGTAATACATATACGGTCGTTTTTGGCGGCTTTTCAGAAAGGGTGATTTACGATGAAAGAAACAAAGCACATCAAAACTCTTAACAATGCTAATCTCAAAGAGTCAGCAGTAAAGGGCGGTTGCGGTGAATGTCAGGCTTCCTGTCAGTCAGCTTGCAAAACTTCCTGCACAGTTGCTAACCAGAAGTGCGAGAAGTAATTCTGCACTTTGACATCGTTTTTGTAAAGGGCGGATAATGTTTCCGCCCTTTATGTTTTAGTTTTTTCGTAATTCAGACTTTATACTGTATTTCAGCGGATTAACTGACGGTTCACACAATAATTATGAATTATGAATTGTGAATTATGAATTGATTTTATAAATCGGGGAGAATAACAAATGATACACAAATACAAACTCGGCGGATATAATATATGTCTTGATGTACACAGCGGTGCTGTTCACGTTCTTGACGATATTGCCTATGATATTCTTGACTATTGCGACGAAAATATGAGCGAACAGCCACCTGAAAAAATGTACACGGAACTTACGTCAAAATATGATAAAGACGACCTTACCGAAACATATCAGGCACTTTATGAACTTTATCAGAACGGTCAGCTTTTTTCACCTGATGATTATGAACAGTTTGCCGATATGATGACAAAAGCACCAATAAAATCAATGTGCATAAACATATCACACGACTGTAATTTACGCTGTGAATACTGCTTTGCCGCAAAGGGCGATTTCGGACAGGGTCGCTGTCTTATGTCATTTGAAACAGCAAAAAAAGCCATTGACTTTATTATCGCAAATTCAGGTACAAGACATAATCTTGAAGTTGACTTTTTCGGCGGCGAACCGCTGATGAATTTTGACGTTGTCAAAAAGACTGTTGAATACGCAAGAAGTATTGAAAAACAGCACAACAAAAACTTCCGCTTTACAATTACAACAAACGGACTTTTGCTTGACGACGAAAAAATCGACTACATCAACAAAGAAATGTCAAATGTTGTTCTGTCGCTTGACGGACGAAAAGAAGTTAATGACAGACTTCGTGTTACTCCTAACGGCAAGGGTTCATACGATACTATTGTGCCAAAATATCAGAAACTCGTTGCGTCAAGAGGTGACAAGGATTATTATGTCAGAGGCACATTCACAAAGTATAATCTCGATTTTACAAATGATGTTATGCAGATGAAAAATCTTGGTTTTGAACAGCTTTCAATCGAGCCTGTTGTGTCAGACCCGAATCTCAATTATTCAATCAAAAACGAGGATTTGCCGGCGGTATTCAATGAATATGAACATCTTGCCGATACAATAATTGAGTCAAGACGCAAGGGCGATTATTTCAATTTCTTCCACTTTATGATTGACCTTAATCAAGGACCTTGTGCAATCAAGCGTCTGCGTGGTTGTGGTTGCGGAAACGAATATGTTGCCGTTACACCTCAGGGTGACATCTATCCGTGTCATCAGTTTGTCGGACACGAGGAGTACAAAATGGGCAACCTTAACGACGGAACATTCAACAATGATATGAAGTTGATGTTCGCAAAGGCAAACGTATATTCAAAGGAAAACTGCAAGAACTGCTGGGCAAAATTCTATTGCAGTGGCGGCTGTAATGCAAACAATTTCCAGTATGAAGGCAATATTCTTAAATCGCACAAGACTTCTTGCGAACTTGAAAAGAAACGTCTTGAATGTGCAATTATGATTAAGGCGGCTCTTGCGGATATGCCGTCGGAAAATTCAAAGTGCGACGAGGACGACTGTTTCGGCGTTTGCAGATAAAAATTTTTAAAAACCCTTGACATACGACAGCAATAGTGGTATAGTATGTAGGTACAACAAAGTAAAGCACACGCTTTCACCTGTAAAGTATCGTCTGTTACGGGTCAATAGTTATTAAAAATACTTATTTTATGTATTATTATGCTGTTGATGCACGGACGGTCGGCGACTGTACCGTGCTTTTCTTTATTGAATAATTACCCGGTAATAATGGGATTGAAACTTGGAGGTGCTTTAACATTAGCAAGCAGGAACTTCAGATTAACGAGGAAATTCGTGATAAGGAAATCAGAGTGATTGATTCTGATGGTGGACAGCTCGGAATTATGTCGGCGTCACAGGCTATCGAAAAGGCTGCGGCAAAAAATCTTGACCTTGTTAAAATTGCCCCTCAGGCAGTGCCGCCTGTATGTAAGATTATGGACTACGGCAAGTACCGCTTTGAACAGGCAAAAAGAGAAAAAGAGGCAAGAAAAAAGCAGCATATTG
>JAQXZA010000127.1 GCA_029226955.1 Clostridia bacterium
AAAGCGTCACTGACAGGAGAAGCAACATATTATCTTGAACTCGGAAGCGATAACTTTACAAGAATGGATAATGTGCTTGATAAGCTGCAATCAGCCTGTGAAGAAAGAATAGCAAGGCTTGAACAGTACAAAACAGACTTGAAACAGATACAGTCGCAAATCGGCAAGCCTTTTGAAAAAGAAGCCGAGTATCAGGCTAAAACTGCCCGTCTTTCAGAGTTGAACAGTGTGCTTGACATTGACGGCAAAAAAGACGAAATGGGCGGTATTGAAAAAGAACCTGATGTTCAGAATAAGAACATTGCCCCTAAAAGATAACTCATAAAGTCGGACAACTTGTCCGACTTTAATTTTTAAACAGGAGGTATATAAATACTATGGAACAGAAAAAAGATATTACAATCGACAGGTCGTTAATTTCCTCACAGCGTGACGGTGGTTATATAACAAGAGTGCCGGGAACATCAGGCAAGTATTATTTATTTGTGCCTGATAGCGATATACAGAGGATAAATGACGGCAAAACGTTACTGACATCTATTGATACAAGCAAGACATATTCACTGATTGACCGTGTTGGTAATACGATTAAGAAAATGGACGGCTTAAACCTTTACAAGAATTACTATGACCCCGTAAGATTGAAGCAACAAAAAGAGAAACAGAAGCCTACTATAAAACAAAAAAACACAACACCAAAAGCGGAAACTCCCATAAAACAAGAAACTGTAACACCAAAAGAAGAACCTGTAAAACAGGAAGTCACAGCACAAAAAGAAGAACCTGTAAAACAGGAAGTCGCAGCACAAAAAGAAAAACCTGTAAAACAAGAAGCCGCAACACAAAAACAAGAAGTACCTGTAAAAGCAGAAACAGACGAAAAAAGCCTTGCTGACACGAAAACCTTTTTTGATAACTTTGTCGCTGAACAGACTGATAATCAATCTATAAATATTGCGAAAGCAAAGGACAAAATATCGGAACTTGAAGCAAAAATCAAAAAAGCAAAGGCGACACAGCAACGGCAAAATAATATAGCTGATGTTTGCAAAAGCGTCATTGACAGCAATGCCTACCCTGTTTTTTCTCCGATTGTTTCAGCTATTGCCGAACAATCCGCAAAATCTGCAAAAAAGAAGAACAAAAAAATAAGACGTTTTGAGAAGAAAATCAAAAAGCAACGCAAAAAAATCAAGAAATTTGAACGCAAGCTGAAAAGAGCAGGTTTTTTGAAATCTTTGATAAATTCTATGGGCAATTCCGACGATAAACAAACTGCATTTGTTGACGGAGTAAAAGATTTACAACAGGACAGTCTTATGTCAGCTCAACAGAAACTGGACAAAATAAATGAAAAAGCAGAAAATCTTTATAACAAGTCGCAAAGTAAAAATATAAGCGAAGCCGACAAAGTAAAGATTGAAGCAAAAATTCAAAAATTAAAAACAAAGCGGGATAAGCTCGTTGGTAAAATCAATAATCTTAATGAGCTTGACCAAAGTCTGAATAAGCTTGCAAAGACTGAACTTGTTGACAGTAAGGTTGAGGAACTCGCCAATACAACCATTGAAACCGCAGAAAAGTCAGCTATGAAAGCAAGCAGTCTGTCAGATGTAATTGATGATATAGTGTTTGCCTCACCGTCAGTTATTGATAAGGTACTTAATGAAGATAAGGAACAGAAAAAAGATAATTCCGTAAATCTTGAAAAAAATGCTGATGAAAAACCCGATAAACAGTCGGAAAAAGAAAATGTTAAGCAGACCGAAAAACAACTTATGATTGAACACCCTGTCAGAAAACAGGTTACTCAACAGCAAATGAAAAAACTGATTGATTCGGGTATGCCTGTGACAGCAGTCAAAAAAGACGGTAAACTGTTTGCCGTTTTTGAAAAAGCAGATGTAGAAAAAGTTAATAAAATCCTGTCTGCCGAACAAAAAAGAACCAACAACAACCCTAAAAGATAAAGAGGTTATTTTGTATGGAATATTTGGATATACAAGACAACATATTGCTTGAATGTACTGATAAAAAAATCCTGACTGCTGTTATTCCTGACGGGATAACAGAAATATCCGAAAATGCTTTTGCTGATTGTACACATTTAGTGTCTGTGGATTTTCCCCCGACACTGAAAAAAATCGGTGATGGTGCTTTTTACAGTTGCGTTAAACTCAAAACGGCAGATTTATCAAATGTAAGTATTTTGGGTGCTTATGCGTTTTCCGGGTGTTTATCCCTCTGTTCTGTAACTCTTGGCAATAATATAGGTTATTTGCCGAATGGCATATTCAGCGACTGTACTATGCTTGAAGAAATAAAATTGCCTGAAAATATAACATATATCGGCTGTGAGTGCTTTAAAAACTGTGTGTCTGTTACATCAGTTGATATGGATAATGTAATGGAAATTGATACATCAGCCTTTTTCGGCTGTGAAAATTTATACGGTATAACCTTGCCGTCATCTCTTTTACATATATCTTCCGATACATTTTCTAATTGCAACAATCTTAAAGATGTCACAGTCCGCAACAGGCTTATTTATATTGACGACGACGCATTTAACAATACAAAAGATATAACAATCCGTGCGGCTCAGTTTTCGGCGGCATATAAATATGCCATTGATAATAAACACAAATGTCAGCCAACGATTTTAGACAGCAGTTATCGGGAAATTGACCGAAAATGTGCTGAAAAACTTAATCAGGCAGGCATTATGTTTCAGATGAAACCGTGTCCCGATAACAGCGACAAGGCAATTATACGCTTTGACAGTTCTCAGACAAAAGAGATTGAAAGTATTTTAGGAGGAATAAAAGATGATAAATGACAATGACAGAGATTATGACGGTATTCCTGATAAGTTTGACAGCACATTCAATACTCCACAGGAAGTAATGGAAAACAGAGGTATTATTACCGAGCCTCGCAGTATCAGAGTAAATGAAGATGAACTTGAAAGGCTTGCAAAATCAAATATACCGTTTATTGCCTGTAACGATGATGGAAAATATAAAGTTATCGTTGACGAGTCAAATGTTGATGATACATTAAAATCAATCAAGCAACCGCAACAAAGACGAATGTCGAGGTGATATTATGGCTGAAAATCGTAATAAACTGAGAGGCGGCAAAAGCAAAGCACCTGTTATATATACGATAACTATAATTGCTTTGCTCGGACTGGCACTGATTTTTTACGCAAGCTATACATATCTCGGATATATAAAAATCCACAAGATTACAAATCCGGGATATGAAGATATTGTCAATGTTTTGTCTTTAATGTTTCAGCCTGAAAGTATGGCTTTGCCGATTACACCGGAGGTTATAAAAGAAGTGCTTGTAATGCAGGTGCGTGACCTGTGGTGGCTGTATGCCGGGATAGCTTTAATGGTATTTTTGATTATAACATCAAAAAATCCGAATGATTATCGTGGTATGGAACAAGGTTCGTCTAAATGGGCGGATAAATACGACGAAAAGCAATTCAAGGATACAACAGGTATTCCCTGTGGTGATAATTTCTATGTAACAGTTGAAAATCCGAAACATAAATTTTATTCAAGCCATAACCTGAACGAAATCGTTATCGGCGGTTCAGGTGCAGGTAAATCTTTCCGAAAAATAAAACCTGATATTATGCAAATGACAGGCAGCTATGTTGTAACCGACCCGTCGGGCGAACTTTACCGTGACTGTGCTAAATTACTTCGTGCAAACGGTTATATTGTGCGTGTCCTTAATCTTACAAACATAAGCCTTTCAAATTCATACAATCCGTTTAAATATATGCGTGAAGAACAAGATGTACTTAACATTGCCGACCTGTTTATGAAAAACTCTGCCGGAGAGGGCGAAAAAGAGGACTTTTGGGCAGGTGCGGCACAGGATATGCTTGTAATGATTATGCTGTATCTGTTCAAAGCTGACGATGAAATAAAATCATTCGGTCGTGTTATCCGGCTTGTCAACTCAATACAGTATAAAGACGGCAAGATTGATGAAACCTGTGAACTTGCAAGATGTATGGCAAAACATAAGATGAATGAAAAAAACAGAAATGACGCTGCTTCAATAAATTGGGACGGCTTACTCGGTACTCCGCAGGAAACGCTCGGCAGTATCGCAAAAACGCTTTCCACAAGACTCAGACTTTGGGCAGTAGAAGATGTTGATATGCTGACCGGAGAAGATGAAATGAACTTTGATGATTTAGGTGTACATAAAACTGCAATATTCTTGATTATTCCGGCAGCCCGTCAGACTTACAAGGCGGTTGCCAATATTTTTTATTCGCAACTTTTTGAACGGCTGATATACATAGCAAGCGTAAAATATAACAACAGATTGCCGTTGCTTGTTTCCTGTGAGCTTGACGAGTTTGCAAATATCGGTAGAATACCGAATTTTGATGAAACTCTTGCCGTTGTCCGTAAATACAATATTCGTATTTGCATTGTACTTCAAGGCTTATCACAGCTTAAAGCAATCTACGAGAAAACATACGACAGTATTATAGGTAACTGTTCTATTTTTACTTTTCTCGGCACAAATGACCAAGAAAGTAAAGAGTATTTGTCAAAGAAACTTGGCAAAACAACTGTCAGAATTGATACAAAAAGTTATAATCGTGGTAATCAGGGTGGCGGCAGTGACAACGAGAGTTATGTTGCCCGTGACCTGTTAGCCCCTGACGAAATATCAAGGGCATTAAAAAAAGGAAAAAACGGCAAATGTATAGTGTTTGTTGATGAGTTTAATCCGTTTTTTCTTGATAAGTTCAATACACTTAAACACCTGAAAATTGCAGAAGTCGGCAGTTCGTTTAAGAAAGACTGGCATAACAATTCTGATATTAACGCAGATTATGCAGGTCTTAAAGCAGAGCGTGAGAAGCGTTACACCGAACAGCAGAAGAAAGCACATCAGCTTGCAAATGCACTTGCAACAGGCAATTATGACAGCACCGTTTCCACAGAAGAAACCCGTGAAGATGAGGTTATGAAAAAACTTGAAGAAATATTTATGGGTTCTGACAATATAATCTCTTTCAACGGTGCAATGATAAACCCTGACAAAAATATCCAAAATATTGATGATATTGAGGAGGTATAAACAGTATGGAAGAAGAACTCCAAACCATAATCAATGGCGAAAAAAATACATTTAAAGTATTTACTGATGTAGCCCACACAGTAGATATGTTTATGCATAATTTTTGTATCGGTCAAAAAAAGAGTAAAAGTAACGACAATATTGAGGAACTGATAAAGAAATTACTGAATGATGATAAAGTTACCAATTTTACTTTTACCGGTAAAAATACAGACCTGTGTTATTTTAATCAGTCAGACACTATGCCATTGAGTGCTATATCAAATATATCAGACCAAAACATTAAAAATGCTGTTGTGGATAATTTTGATAAGTGCATAAATAAAGGCTTGCTTGAACTTAAAGACGGTTATCTGAAAATAACACCAAAAGGCAAGGCTGAGATAAGCAAGCCGAATTTCTTAAAAACAGCACAAAATGACCAGTTGCAAGCCTATAACAACACTATAAACAAAATAGTCAAGAATAACACGGCTGACGGAAGTGTACAGATGGGAGCTGCTTTAAGTGGTGATTATATGAATGACTTTACATTTTTTAATCATACCGACAAAATGGATTTATCAAAGATAATGTCACACCCGAATAAAGAATTATCTCAAAAAATCCTCTCAAATGTAAAGAAATGGCAGAATGCAGGTGCGGTTACGGTTAAAAACGGTGTTGCAACCGTTACTGATATGGGCAAAAAAATGCTTGAATTGCCGCAGTTTAAAGCCGCAACAAAAGCGGTTTCTGAAAAACCTATGACCAATACCGCAGGAGTAGCAGGTCAGATAATTGTTGCTACAAAAAAGGTTGTCAGTTCCATTGCACAGGCTACAAATTCGGTCAACAAGAGCAGAACAATATAAAATCAGCAATAAATAAGGCTTAGAGTGTACAAAACGCTTTAAGTCTTATTTTTTATATATAAATATATTGAAGTCGGACAACTTGTCCGGGTTGAAAGGAGTGGTAGGAAAAATCTACAAATGTCCGAACATAAACCCATTAAGCCAAAACACAAAATTTTAAAAATTCGGAGGTAATTCAAAATGGCTCAGAAAATTATTACAACAGAAAACGGTGAAGTAATCACCAAAACAAGCAAGCAGGTTAAAACAGAACGCAGAATACGCAAATTTCAGAAATATGTATCCGTAGCTACATTTGCCGCAGTTATTCTTGTAATATCATCGATGTGTGTATTTGCAGCCGATGATAATGCAGCACCTGATGGTGTAAAAACAAGTACAATGTCATCACTTGCCAATATTATTTGGTGGCTCGTCAGAATTGCCATTGCTGCTATCGGTGGTATCCCGGCAGTTATCAAGATTGTACAGGGTCAGTCAGACGAAAACCCTCGTGACCGTAATGCCGGTATTGCAACATTGCTTATCACAGCAGCTTGCTTCGGTGCTACATTTGCAATAGACAGTGTTATCGGAATCTGATTAAATTTTTTGTTTTTGAAAATATACGGCAGACTGTTGATGAAGGGAAACAGTCTGCCGATATATTATTTATAACTCTTACGGAAAGGAATGATTTTATTGGTAGCAACAAGAAGAAAATATGCAATAGCAGTATTTACATCTGTGTTTGCTATTGTTGTATTGCTTTTTTCGCTTAATATATCGAATATAAATGCAAGTGCTGCTGTTACTGCTCCTGATTCGGTAAGCGTTTCAGTTAAACATAACAACCAAACTGTATCCGAAGTGGCTTGGAGTAATGTTGTTACAATCAAGGCGGCTGCTTCAGGAGGTTCAGGAGGCTCAAACAGGCATTATGAATACAGTTACAGCTATAAATTTCCCGGCACATCATCATCGATACTTATTCAAAGTTGGACTACATCATCAAGCTGTGATTTTTATGTTACTCAGTCAGGTGTTTATACATTTACAGTAAATGCAAGGGTTTCTGATGATACATCAGACTCACCGTCCGTTACAAAAACAATAAATTTAAAAGTTGTTGGTGTTGAAAATACATCAACAATAGATAAGTCAAATATCGAATTAGGTGATTCGATAAGTATAAATGCCTCTGCTTCGGGTGGCAGTAGTTATTTGTTTAAATATGAGCATTATCTCGGTAAAGATAGTAACGGAAATGATAAATGGGAATATATTTCTCCGTCAACATCTTCATCGCCATATACAAAAACATCAGTCATTGCTTATGAACCAACAACTCCAGGAAAACATTATTTTAAAGTTACTGCAAAAGATAATGCAACAGGAGCTGTAAGTGATTATAAGCAGTTTTCGGTAGATGTAAAAAACAAGACATATCCGACACTGGTTAATAATTCAACTTTGGATGCATATAAAGTCGAATTAGAAACTATAACTCAAGATGATGGTACTATAGCTACGAAAGTTGACAGTATTACAGCAACAGCACAAGCGTCGGGTGGTTCAGGAACATATAAATACAAATTTGAGGTTTGCGATGAAGATGGAAATAGATTGAGTAGTGCAAGTGCTTTACAGGACTTCAGTAACAAAGATACTTTTAAGTTTTCACCAAGTGGTGTAAACGGTAAATATATGATAAAAGTTACTGTTAAAGACACAAAAACAAATAAAACAGCCATTAAAAAGCTATTTTTCGTCGTTGAAGATAAACTGTATGATATGCTTATATTAAATTCTAATATAAACGAAACCACTATCAATACTCCAAATAACTCCTCCGGCAGAGATACTTTAAAAATAGAAGCGTCTGCTTCGGGTGGTTCAGGAGGCTATCAATACCAATATACATATATAAAAGATGGCGGTACAGAAGAAACATTTGGTCAAAATCCGGAAATCTGCGAAAGTCAGTATGCAGGAGGTATGCAAGAAAATGCAACTTTTACTGCTAAGTTGCTTAAACCGGGCAAATATAAAATTATTGTTTATGTATTTGATAACAGAAATGTACACGTTCGTCGTGTACACAATATAACAGTAAATCAGGCACCAAAATTCACCAAAGGCGAATTGGATACTTTAATCACTCGTGTGAATGGTTGGTATAACAGACTTACTCCCTCTCAGCAAAAGGTGTTTATGGCATTGACTGAAATATCGTCAAAAGATAATTTTAAGTATGCAAATTGGAAAAAAGCTCTTGAAAAAGCACAAGAGGTTTTAAACAGTGGAAGCGAATATGATGTGGACGCAGTATATGAAGAACTTACAAAGCAGCAGGATTTAGCTGAAAGCCAAGATGTTATTGCATCTGAGGCAAGCAGTATATTGTTCAGTGTATCAAGTTCCTTATCTAATCTTTTGGAATGGCTTTTGACAGGTATAGGTAATTTATTAAAACAGGGATTCGGTGAAAGCAGTGATACATCTGTATTTAAAGGTTTTGATATTAAGGGCTTTGTTGATACATATTCCCCTATCTTTATGATATTTGCAAACGCACTGCTTGTATTGCTTTTCGGAGTGAATGTAATATCTTCTGCGGTACAGTATGAACTATTTACTCTGAAAGGAGCTGTAAGAACACTCGGACATCTTTTTCTTGCAAAAATATGGATTGATTTAAGTTGTACAATATGTTTATCAGTTATAGATATTGGAGGTAGTCTTTTAAGTCAGATTATTGATAAAGCACAAAATATTTTACAGCATATAGAATTCAGTTTTACATTCACATATCACTCGGATATATGGCTAATAGGACAGATTATTGATTTTATTGTTATGGCAATGGTTTTAGTGATTATTTTCCTGATGTTCATACCATTACTGTTCTTCTTGGTAAAAGTCATTGTAAAGCTGTTTATAATGAATTTTGAATTGGCAGCATTGTCAGCAATGTCACCTGCCTTTTTTGCTTGTCTTGTCGGAGAAGAAACAAAGCAATATTTCAAAAACTTTGTGATGACATTTTTGTCCGTTATTGTTGAAGTTATCTTTATGGGTATAGTATATGCTGCATTTATTAACTGGTATAGCGGATTTGGGGACTTGTCAAGTGCTATGGATTTATCGAATCTTGATATAGGCAGTCAAATTGAGAAATTCGCAATTTTCACCATAGTATTTATTGCGGCTTGCAGTCTTATGATAAAACCCCCGCAAGTTTTTAAAAATCTTATAAAGTAACTTGATTTTAAAAAAATAATGTAGTATAATATCCACATTATTTAATTTATAAAAAGGATGATTAAATTGAAATTTAAAATGCTTACGATTTTAGCTGTATTAAGCTGTTTGTTAATGTTTGCGGCTTGTTCTTCAAACAATACAAATCAACAAGAACCTGAAAAAGCTCCTGAAAGCAGTACGGAGTTATCTGTTGAACCTGAAAGTTCAGATTCAGTATCTGAGGACGTACCGTCAGAAGATGAAAACAATCCTTTTTATGTAGAACCGGATTATTCTCACTCCCCTGACTACAATCCCGATTTAAACAATGAAAGTTCTGCACCTGAACCGTCAGAAGAAAGTATTAGTCAATCATACAATGATTTTGAGTATGAAGTTGATGGTGACAGTGTTACAATTACTAAGTACAATGGTAATGAGGAGATTGTTAATATTCCTGAAAAAATAAATGGTGTTAATGTTACGGTTATAGGTGAAAGTGCATTTGAAAATAATACAAATATAAAAACAGTTTCTATTCCCGACAGTGTAACAAATATAAAAGAAGAGGCTTTTTATCAATGTGAAAATCTCGAAAAAGTTAAACTAAGCGATAATTCTCAATTAGCTGTAATTTCAAGTGAAGCATTTTATTTCACTGCAATGCAGGAATTTACTATTCCTAAAAACTGTAAAATGGTTTATGATGCGTTTAGTGCTGAGCTGAAAAGTTTATATATTTTGGGTAAAGAAACGCAGTTTGGAAAGAATATATGTTCAGCTGCTACAACTATATACGGATATAAAGACTCAAAGGCAGCTCAACAGTTATCGAATTTGCACGGATATAATTTTGAAGTGTTAGAGTAACTGAATAAACAAATTTAATATTATGTAAAGACACAGCTTTTTTGCTGTGTCTTTTCTTTTTGAAAAGAGGTTTTTGAATATGATTAAAGTCAAGGTAAACAAAAACATTATGAAACAACAGAACAATGTTTTTAATCTGACGGTCGGTCAAATTATTACAGGGATTGTCGGTTTGCTTATCGGCATAGGTACTTTTATGCTGCTTAAAGACAGTGTTGATTTCAACATTATTATGTGGATTATCTTTTTGGAACTGATAATTACCGTAGGTATCGGTGTTGTAAAAATCAACGGCTTAAATCTTTTTACTTTTATAATTCTGTCAATGAAAATAGATAAAAGACCATATTGCAGTAAAGGAGTTTTTAATGATGAATCTGATGAACTTTTTTAAGAAGAAAAATAATACTCAGTTTGGTAATACTCTTATCAATTTACCAAAGACCGCACAGGACACAATCCCGTTTATTGAAGCATACGACAACGGACTGTTCAAAACAGGCGAAAACACATATACGCTGATTTTTGAATTTGAAAACATTGACTATGCCTTGCTCCGTGAGTCTGAACAGGAAGAAAAGTACAATTCATATATGACTTTGCTTAATTCTCTGCCGTCTGACATTCAGTATCAGGAATTTATTATGAACTCCGAAATTGACGCTGAAACACTTGAACGCACAATGATACCGCAGGCACAGCGTTACGGCGATATTTACAAAGATTATTGCGGTATTATGCAGGGATATATAGAACAGACAAAGGATTCTGCGTCACATAAGATAATGCTGATAGCAATGAGTTATACACCTACCAACAAACTTGAAAATGTCAATGTGCTTTTCAAGTATTACCGTGATTTGCAGATTCAGTTTTCGGCTCTCGGAAGCGACACAAGGCAGCTCTTTCCGGAAGAAGTTTTTGGAATACTGTATAAATTCTATCACCGTTTTGACAAAAGCGAATTTTTATTGCCAAAGAATATATATTCCAAAGGTGGCAAAATCAAAGACTATATTGCTCCGTCTGTTTTTACTTTTAAAAACAGATATATTGAAGTCGGTCAGGAATTTACAAGGATACTGTTTCTTAAAAGCTATGACAGATTTCTTGATGATACATTCATCATTGATTTGCTTGACAATAATGAGAAAATTACTGTTTCAAAACAGATACAGCGTGTAGATAAGGCTGAGGCGGCTGAAATGCTCCGTAAGCGTATTTTCGATGTTCAGTCAAAAATACAGAAGCGTATGGAAGATAACCACAAGCGTGGTACAGACTTCATACCTTTCAGGCTGACAGAAATGATAAAAGAACTGGAAGATTTACAAAATCAGCTTTCTGATACCGACTGTGAATTATTCAAAGTCGGTATTTTTGTTGCCATAACTGCCCGAAGCGAAAAAGAACTTGATGAATTGACTGTATATGTAAGCAACAAAGCTACAAAACATCAGATAAAACTTGATGTTCTTACAAGACAGCAGGAAAAAGGTATGAACACTGTTCTTCCTTTTGCAGTCAATTACTTTAACGATAAAAACGGCAACACGGTTAATACATATCTTCTTTCGGACGCTGCAAGTGTGCTTATTCCGTTTTCAAACATAAATCATTTTTCAAAGGACGGTATATTCTACGGTCTGAATAAGACAACAAAAGAGTCAATTTGCCTTAACAGAAAGAAAGAAGCAAATGCAAACGGTTTTGTACTGGGTTATACCGGGTCTGGTAAGTCAATGTTCGTTAAAGCTGAAATATGGGATGTTCGTATGAAGTGTCCTGATGATGAGATTATAATCATTGACCCCGACAAAGAATACGGACCGGTAGTAGAAGCATTTGGTGGTGAAACTCTCCGCCTTGCTCCTAACTCTGATACACATCTTAATGTTTTTGATACGGATTTAAGCTATATGGACGAGGGCGACACAGCTATTGCGATGAAGTCCTCATTTATTATGACGATTGTAGAAACAGCAAAAGGTCAGCCACTTACAGCCGCAGAAAAGACGATAATTGACAGATGTGTAAAAAAAGTTTATGAGAAATTCGTCAAAAGCGGCGGCGATAAAGCGTATATACCTACCTTTAAGGATTTTTATGATTTGCTCCTCAGTGAAGAAGATGTCAAAGAAGCTAAGGATATAGCACTTGATATTGAATTGTATGTTACAGGCAGCTTTAATACATTTTCGGGCAGAACCAATATACAAATCAACAAACCTATGATTCGCATAGACATTTCCGATATGGGCGAACAGCTCCGTGCGGTTGGTTTGCAGATTGTACTGGAATATGTATGGCAGCGTGTAAACGAAAACAGAAATCGTGGTGTTCGTACTTGGGTATGGATTGATGAGTTCAGTATTATGTTCAATGACGGTGACGGCAAGGAAACACAGCGTTCAGGACAATTCTTTGCTAAGGTTTATAAGCGTATCCGTAAATACGGCGGTGTGCCGACTGCTATTACACAGAATGTTACTGATATTCTTGATAGTCCGCAAGCAAAATCGATGATTTCCAACTCGGAATTTTGCGTACTTCTGCAACAGAAAAAGGAAGATGTTGATGTGCTGAAAGATTTGTATTCCCTGTCAGCAACTCAGTGTCAGTACATTACAACCGGACAGCAGGGTTCGGGACTTATAATTTGTGGCAATAAAGTTATTCCGTTTGAAAAGCCTGTACCAAAAGGCACTATGATGTATGACATCTGTTCTACCAAATTTGAGGACATACAACAAAATGTCAAAGAAAAGATTTCTCTTGAAAAATAAGTTAAAACCGGGTAATCAGGAGGCTTTTTTATGGGAATTTCATTCGGTAAAAACCGAAAAATCAAAATTAAGGTTAATAAGTCTGATGTAAGTCAGGCTGCTGAAACCAAAACAGAAATTTCGGCTGAAAAAACAGCTTTTCAGCCGAAAGCTGTTTACTCCGATAAATCTGTACAAAAAGCAAATAAGCTTACATTTGAGAGTGTATGGCAGGATTTTTTCAATTCCTTGTCATCAACTTACAATATCACAGGTATATCAGTATATACTTGTGTATTGTCGGATATGTATCGTTTTACTAAACTTTACGGTGATACAATACAGTCATCTATTGTTTTGGAAAAATATTTTTCTTTCGGAACGACCACCGTTCTTACAAATGCAACGGGACTTACGGAAGAAAGAAATGTAAAGAGCAGATATATAACCAACTTGCGATGTAACGACCGTCAATATTTGCTTGTTTTATCGAGCAGAGCGTATGAAACATTTACTAACAGATATGTGGCAGAAAATATAACAATTCTTGCCAAAAACGCAGTAAGAAAGATAGGTGAACTCCTGTGAATATAGTAATTTGTAGCGACAAGAAAATCAAAAAATACTTTGACGCTAATATGGATTTAAAACAGTATAATATAACGGTTCTTGGCTACGAAACGGAAATGCGTACTAACTTTGTTAAACGCATAACAGAAGATTATAATCCACACACACTTGTTGTATTCGACGGTGTAAAGCAACAAAAAGGCTTTGACTTTTTTTCCTGTCTTAAAGAACTGCGTGAAAAAAATCCGAATCTCAGAATAATATATTTATACGGCAATATTGAAAATGAAGCTGATTTTTTGACAAAAGCCGAAAAACTGTTGCCGTATGAAATATATGACATAGTTACCTTTTCGCTTTATTCTCAGGGATTTAAAAAGCAGTTTGTTGATTTACTGGAAAATCCTATGTCAAAAGATGAATTTCAGGCAAGCATAGAAAAGTCCGGGCAAGAACAAACCATTATCTCCGATACATTAAAAACGGAAATACAAAAAATCATTGATACAACCCCTGTATTTTTTTCTCAGTCAGATAATGACGCAGAATTTGATGTTGATACAGCAGAAAATATTGATGAAGTGCAAGAACATTTAAAAGATACGGAAAATATTTCTGTCGGTGTCAGCTGTGTTACATTTAACAGTGGTGTTGCACAAACAGCCTTTGAAATCGCAATAATGCTGTCACAGTCAAAGAACAAAACAGCATTATTTTTGAGTAATGAACGCTATTCAAGGTATTTGAAGTTTCACGGTGTAGAAAAGGCTGATAACGGCTTTACGGCTAACGGACTGCCTATATTCCCTCAAAGTGAAGCTGAACAGGCTGTCAATTATAAGTTTGCGGTCTATGAGCTGACCGATACAAAAAATTCCTCTGAACAGCTTAAAACCTTTGAAAATGCTGATGTTAAAATTTCTCTCTGCACCGGAACAGAATGGGATATTTCGTATTTACAGGAATATCTTAATTCTCCTATAAGTTATCTTAAAGATATAAATTACTGTTTCTATCCTATTTCACAGCCTGATTTTATGAAGTACAACAGGCAAATGATTAAAGGGCATTGCAAGGCATACAGGCTCAGAACCAGTCCGAACTATACTAATCCTTGTCAGTGGAACAGAGATGTTTATACAGATATTCTTAACAGGTATCTGAACATTGATACAACAAAGAAATCCGGACTTTTCCGTTTAAGGTGATGACGATGACTTACCTGTTGTTGATTTTTATAGCTGTTGATGTTGTACAAACTCTATATATCAAATGGTTAAAAAAAGAAATCTGTTTGCGTGACGGCACATATAAGCCGAAAGCAAACAGATTTTTAAAGTGGTTCAAGAAGAAAAAAGACGATAATTGACTGAACAGTGAAGTCTTGATATAATAGTTTTCACTGTTGCTACAAAAGAAAAATAACCGCCGAACTCCTCAGTAAAGCGGTTATTTCATATAGTGTAATATTCGTAGCAACTATCTAATGGTATGCTCTGTATTTTATTATACAGTTACATAAAAATATGTCAAGCACTGTATAACTTAGTTAGGCAGTGCTTTTTGTTAAGAAGATTTAATGAATTGGCGTGATGACAAGATATAAATTATTCGTGTTCAAAGTATTGTTTTATCTGCTTTTCTTTTAATTTATCAATTAACAAATCAAATTTATAGTTACGAAGATTGTTGTTTTTACTTAAATTATCAATTATATCACGCATAGTAATTCCTTTTTTTGATAAAATCGTGTTTATGGATTTAATTCTTGAAAAATAAGGTTCTGTTGTTACATATGTTTCTAATTCATCTTTTATACTAAACAGAGGTGTATTGGGAACAGCATTCCAAGCACATATAAGTAGCATAGTTGCATTATAGAGCTGTTTTCTGACTGGATTCCAACTGGATGTAATATTGTTTGCAGAAATAGTTTTGTTTCCTTTGGATTCTGATATAACATTGGTTTTTAAAGGATTAAATATAGGCGGAAGTGTTGCACCAATTAAATCACAAAAATCGTTTGCGGTTGGTCTGCCACAGTTGATATACTTTTTTTCCCCGCTTGATTTTGATATACATTCAAAAATAAAGTAGCTATCTTCTATGTCACTTCCTGCATCACTCTGTATAGTTTGACCATTCAGAAGTTTTATATGTGCGACAGGTTTAACAAAATAGTTTTCAACTATAACTTTTCGTTTGTTATGACCCCTACAATTCATATTAGATAAACTCCTTTGAAAACATTATTAAGTATATTATACATTATTGTTAATAATTATCAAGCAATTTTGAAAGGATGATTTTAGTGTTAAAAGTTTTAATTAACAAGGAGCAAATATTGGTTGAACAATCGTTTTCGTGCAAAGAAGAAACGGCTGATACATTAGCGTTAATAATTGACAGGATTATCATTGATGAGTATATAAAAACATCTGAAATGACAATGAACCTGCCAGTTGAAGAAC
>JAQXZA010000128.1 GCA_029226955.1 Clostridia bacterium
TTCGGCAAGGGCTGAAAAAGAGGAGAAACAGTCAGTCGCTGTGCGTATGCAGTGTGAGGCTGTGGCGGAATTTATTGACACGCTGTGGGAAAAAGGTACGGCAGAAAAAGTCTTTAATGGTAAAGTTAATCTTGTTAAAGCTGTTAAAGCCTTTGAATGTATTATCAGCGGTCTTAATGCCGATACCGAAAAACAGATGTCGGAAATTAAGGCTATTGCGGCGAAATATTCCCCGTCAAGAGTGCGTAAGACAGAATGAGCCTGTTAATTGATACTGCACCAAAGACTGTGAACATTGACGGTACGGAAGTCAGGATAAATTCAGACTTCCGTACTGCGATATTGTTTGAACAGATGATGTTTGATGATGATGTTCCTGAAAGTCTGAAAATGCCGAATGCTATACAGCTGTTTTATCCTGTTATTCCCGACAACACGGACGAGGCTATAAAAAAACTGATATGGTTTTATTCGTGCGGTAAGGACGAACACAAAAGCGGCGGCGGTGAAAGCTGTGCAAGGTGTTATGACTTTGAATATGACGACGGATATATTTTTGCGGCATTTATGCAACAATACGGGCTTGACCTTGAAAGCGTTGATTATCTGCACTGGTGGAAGTTCCGTGCAATGTTCCGCTGTTTGTCTGATGATTGCGAGATTGTAAAAATAATGGGTTACCGTTCAATGAAAATTGACGGCAAAATGTCGGCAAAGGAACGGCAATTCTACACAAAAATGAAACGGCTTTATGCTTTGCCGAAAAGTCAGAGCGAGGTTGAAAAGATAAGCGAAATTGAAAAAATGCTGATGAAAAAGTAAAGCCGCCCGAAAATTCGGACGGCAAAGTGCTATTCTGATTTGACGGTACGGCAAAGCTCATCAAGCGTTACACCGAGTGCATCGGCAAGTTTGATGGCATTATCAACCGTGCATTTATCACGGCGGATAATTTCTTCAACTGTTCGCTTTGGCAGCTGTGCAAGGTCGGCAAGCTGCTGAACTGTAAGATTTTTTTCTTTTCGGATTTTTTGAACATTCATAAGATTAAATTCACCTCGATTTGAATTTTATTAAAGCCACAACTAATTTTACAATACCAACGACAATTAAGAATATTCCTAAAAACATTAAGGGTTTCATACGCTGACTTGACAAACGGCAAAGAATATATTACAATCGTGGTATTGAGGGTGGTTGCACACCCTCTCACACGGTTTTCTGTTAATCTTTAAAAAGTTTTTCAATCAAGATTAACAATGTTCCTACGATTAAGTCTATCAAGGCATTTATGAGAAGCTCTTTGGAATTGATTTTCTCTTTGCTTTTGGTAGGCTTTTTCTTTTTTCGCTTTGCCATTTGTTTCTCCTTTCTTTGATATTCAGTAGCGTTACCTTTACTGTAATTATATTATACCACTAAAAATAGTGCTTGTCAACAGTTTTTTGAAAATATTTCATAAAAAATGTAAAAATAATCTATAAAACTTAATACCGACAGCGTGCATCAGAACGGTGTACGCTGTTTTTAATGCAGAATTAAGAATGCAGAGTGCAGAATGAATGAACAATAATTCTAAATTCTGCATTTTGCATTTTACATTTAAAAGGTGGTGAGAAAATGGAACTAACGGAATTAACAAATAAATTCACGCAATTATTACAAATTGATAATATCAATGAAGCACCACAGAAAATCATACAGGTGCTTTTTTCGTGCAAAGAAAAAGTTTTTGATGAATGGCTGGATTTTTGTCCTGACCTGTCGGCTGATTATTTGCAACCAATTTTTCAGTATTATATGGCTGACAGAAAAGAAAAAATGCAAGATTATACACCAAAAACTCTTGCAAAGGCTTGTATTAAACTTGCGAAAATTGAAACGGCAAAATCCTGTTATGATATGTGTGCCGGTTCGGGTGCGTTGACAATTCAGGCTTGGTGTATAAATCCGAAATGCTTTTTTATTTGTGAAGAACTTGACGAGCGTGTTATACCGTTCTTGATTTTTAATCTTGCAATCAGAAATTGTGATGCACTTATAATCAACGGAAATATCCTCAATGGCGAAAAGAAAAAAGCATATCGGTTAAAGCATAATGAAAAATATTCGGATATTTCGGAAACTGAAATACAAGAAGAAATTAAAACTGATATTTGCATTTCAAATCCGCCATATAATCTGAAATGGCAACACGAGCCTTTTATGAAACTTGATAAGCGTTTTTGTAATTATGATGTTCCGCCTGAAAGTAATGCAAATTATGCCTTTATTTTAACCGCTTTAAACACTGCAAAACGCTCTGTACTTATTCTTCCGCAAATTGTTATTGACTGCAAAAATAAAAGCGAAAAAACTATCAGACAATTACTGGTTCAGGATAATAAAATCGACAGTGTAATACTTAATCCTGACAATATGTTTGAGGCTACAAGCATAGGAACGCTGTTGTTATGTGTTGATAATGATAAAAAAGACACGCTGACAGCTTTTGTTGATATGCGTCATTCATTTAAAGAAGAAATAAGAGAACAAAAAGGGCAATACGGCGGAAAAAGTCATACTAACCGTACTTATGAAAAGGTCATAAAAACATATACGGACGAACACATAAACACTATGCTTGAAACGGTATTTGAGCGTAAAAATAAAGCGGAATTTTCAAAAGCGGCAAGCATTGAAGATATAAAGGCACTTGAATATCGTCTTAAACCGCTACTGTACATAGAATATATTGAAGAAGAACCGAAACACAGAGATTATATTGATATTGTCAATGATTTGAACCGTGTCATAAGCGAAAAGAACTGTTGTAAACTTACTATCAATGAAACTCTTGCTAAAAGGCTCGGCTTTGATATTGAACTTTACAAAAGCAGTAATGATGATGAATTAAACAGTACTATTCAAAAAATAACAGGCACAAAGTTAGCTAAATCTGACTATATCACTTTTACTAAAAATAAAAATGAATTGTCATTTAAAAATAACAATTCTGAATTTGTATCTACAATATTTTTATCAATTTTGCAGATGTGGAAACAGCATATTATGTATCTTAATAACGAGGAAAACAGACTGCTTATTGAAATGCGTGACGCTCTTTTGCCTGAATTGATGAGCGGAAAGTTGAATTTATTTGATTAAAAGGTGGTGAGATTGTGGCGTATGACGGAAGTGTAAAATTTGATACAAGCATTGACACAAACGGCTTTAAGACAGGTATGTCGAAAATAAAAAGCCTTGCAGGCGGTCTTGTTTCGGCAGTCGGAACTGCTATAACGGCAGTATCAGGTGGTATTGTTGCTGCCGGAACAGCGGCTGTTAATGTCGGTATGGACTTTGAATCGGCTATGTCGAAAGTATCGTCAATATCCGGTGCAACAGGTGAGCAGTTACAGGCTCTGACCGACAAGGCAAAGAAAATGGGGGCAACGACTAAATTCTCGGCAACGGAATCGGCTGAGGCTTTTCAGTATATGGCTATGGCTGGCTGGGACACCCAGAGTATGCTTGACGGTATTGACGGTATTATGAATCTGTCTGCCGCTGACGGTCTTGACCTTGCGACTACTTCGGATATTGTAACTGACGCTCTGACGGCTTTCGGACTGAGTGCAAAGGACAGCACGCATTTTGCTGACGTCCTTGCAAAGACTTCAAGTTCGGCGAATACGAATGTATCTATGCTCGGCGAAAGCTTTAAATATGTTGCTCCGCTTGCCGGTGCTATGAAATATTCCGTTGAAGATGTATCGCTTGCACTCGGACTTATGGCTAATGCAAGTGTAAAAGGCTCTATGGCAGGTACAAGCCTTAAAACAGCAATAGCAAATCTTTCTAAGCCTACTAAAATGATGAAAAACGAAATGGACAAACTCGGAATTTCTATGACCGACAGCAACGGCAATGCTCTCAGTCTCAGAGAAATTATAATAACTCTGAGGGATAAATTCAAAAATTTGTCCGAAACAGAAAAAGCGTCGGCGGCAAGTACGATTTTTGGCAAAGAGGCTATGTCGGGAATGCTCGCTGTTATCAATGCAAGTGATGAGGATTTTAACAAGTTAATCGGCAATATTGATACTGCTGACGGTTCGGCAAAGAAAATGGCGGACACTTTGAATGATAACCTCAAAGGCGACATTACAATAGCAAAGTCGGCTTTGGAAGGCTTAGGCATTACCATTTCAGAAACGCTTAACGACGGTCTGAGAGAGGCTGTGCAGACTGGAACTAAATACATAGACAGATTATCAAAAGCATTTACTGACGGCGGTCTGAGTAGTGCTGTGGAAGAGGCAGGAAAGATATTCGGAGAACTTGCCGGGAAGATTGCAAGTTATGCTCCCGATATGATACAGGCGGCTGTAACCTTTATAAAATCGTTTGCAAAGGGAATTATTGACAACAAAGACAAGATTATAACAGCGGCAAAAGATGTATTAAACACGCTGAAAAATACACTGATTGAACTTTTACCAAAGTCGATTAAACAGCCTGTTGCGGATATAATCGGACAGGTTGGAACAGTAACGGGCAATATTACAAAGACTTTCAGGAAAGTGTTTACAAGCAAGACTATTGAAAATGCCGTGAAGTTTGCCGTTGATATAATAGGCACTCTGACTGATGTACTGACGGATATTATCAATGCTGTTTTACCCGCTGTTGAGGACGGTTTTAAGGAAATACAAAAGGCTTTGAACAGTACCGGCTTTAAAAATGCCGTTAAGTTTGTGAAAGACGCATTTAAGAATATCGGAAAATACATTGAAAACGTTGCAAAGGTTGTTATTCCGATTTTTACAAATGCAATTTCTTTTGTTATTCAGAATCTGGACATAATTATTCCGCTGTTGACGACTGTTGTCAGCGGTTTTATGGCATTTAAGATTGTTCAGAATGTTGTAACTTGGTGCGAGGGTTTTGCCGGTACTGTTAAAACGCTTGTCGGTAAATTAACCGACTTTATCGGCAAACTGACAGCAACAACAACAGCAACTGTGGCGGCTGATGGTGCGACAAAGGCATTTAATACTACGCTTGCGGCAAATCCGGCTATAATGGTTGCGACAATTATAGGTACGCTTGTATCAGCTTTATTGGTGCTTGGTACTTATCTTGCAACATCAACAGGCAAGACAAAAGAGTTATGGGACGCAACCGCAAGCCTTAAAGAACAACAGGAAAAAACAGCGGAATCAGCGGAAAATCTCGGCGAAAAGCTCGGTAGTGTCGGAGAATATGCACAACAGTTCAGTGATGATATTGACAAGGCGAAAAGCTCGCTTGACGGTGTAAGCGACAGTGCTATAACAGATACTCAGAAAATGAGTGAGCTGCAAACTGATCTTGAAGAAACGCAACAGAAGTTCAATGAAATTGCGGGCAAATATTCAGACGGCAGAAAACAAATGACCAATGATGAGATTAAGTCGCTTGAAGGACTGTTTGAAAAAATGCGTGAGCTGTCGAAAAAAGAGCTTGAACTGACAAAAGACTATCAGGACGCTGCGAAAACTCAGGCTGAAACGTGGGCTTCTACATTTAAAGGTAATGCTGATGAATATGCAGAGGCAAGCAAGTCATACATCAAAGCCGCTGAGGAAACAAGGGACAAGGTTATTTCTGCCGCCGACAGTCAGTATCAGGCACAGGTGCTGAACATCAACAAAATGACAGGTTTGTCGGAACAGGAAAGACAGAAAAAGCTGAAACAGGCACAGAAAGACCACGATACAGCCGTAAACAATGCAAAAAAGGAATGTGCTGATACT
>JAQXZA010000129.1 GCA_029226955.1 Clostridia bacterium
GTTTGCAACCGCTTTTTTCTCCGCCCACACAGCCTTCTGACTGACGCTCTTGTCAAACCCGTTGACCTGCACCCTGAATTTATCAACCCGTCTGTCTGTACCGTAACAGAAGTCTTTTAATTTTCAGGCACAAGAAAACCGCCTTGTTTAAGGGCGGTTAAGTTTACAATAATTTTTACAAATATTTTTTAGTATGCTCAGTTTGTGTAAAAATCAAATTGTTATCTTTCTTTTCGATTATAAGAACAACAGGCATAGGAATTTCATCAAGCAAACCGTTTGCTTTTATATTTTCATCATGAAATTGTAATACAAGAAAATCTTTTCCCCAACCTTGAGATAATTTTTTTGCTTTATCAAAATCAAGATTATTCTTTTGACAATAGCTTTTTATTTCGCTTGACCATTCATCAAAACGATTGCTCAAAAAAATCACTCCTTTTTAAAGACATTATACTGTCCTTTAGAATTATAAATCACACTTGATTTATGATTAAACTGTTCAAGAATAGCCTTATCACCTTCAGAATGAAACATACAAAACATATCATATCCGGGGTGAGTATGTCCACTCCATCTGTATCCTTCTCTTGCAAGCTGACCTGCAATTTCTATATTAACATTTACACTGACTTTATTCCCCCGAATAATTAAACGATTTCCGCCTTTTGTAAACATAGCAAATTCGTCACCTGTTTTTGCGGTAAGTGCTGACAAGTCAGACATACTGACTGACTTTTTAGGCACGATAACTTTGCTGTCAAATTCAGGAAGTTTTTTTAACAATCGCTTTTGCTTGTTATTCAAGTCAACACCAAATGTTAATATAGCGTTTGGATTTCCTTTTCCTGTATTTCTTTTTTCGATAGAACTGCTGATTTTATAATTCTTCTGTTTTGTTTTTATTATACCACTTTTACCGCTGTTTGCAACCGCTTTTTTCTCCGCCCACACAGCCTTCTGACTGACGCTCTTGTTAAATCCGTTGACCTGTACCCTGAATTTATCAACCCGTCTGTCTGTACCGTAACAGAAGTCTTTTAATTTTCAGGCATAAGAAAACCGCCTTGTTTAAATGCTACTTAAATTTACATTTTCTCAATATCTGTTATTATTATATCTTTACCGTTTTCATTAAGCCAAGTGGCTGCTTCAAAACAGTTATTAAATTCGTAATATTTTTTCCAAATATCAATATCTTTTCCGGTTTTCATAACTTCCAAAGGAGGAATAATAGCTATAGTATTTTTTGAATTAGCGAAAAACACCCATCTATCTTCTAATTCGGTACAACTTGTAATAACAAAGCCATGATAAGCATCTTTTGCATAATTATAAGCTTGCTTTACATTAATACTCATATTATCTCGCTCCTTTTACACAATCTTTTATTAATGTGCTGAAATTAAGATTGTCAATTCTGCAAAACTCAGTTTTATCAAGTAAATCCATATCAAAATATTTTTCAACATTTATCAAACCCTTTTGAGGATCTATAAATAAGGTATTTTCTCCAACCTGTTCAGCAGCAAAGATGTGATTTCCCTTGGAGGTAGATATTGCAATTTCAACCCTTGCTCCGTTACCGCTTATTCTTAAAAACTCTGTAATTTCTTCTTTACCCGTACCCTCACAAGTTATCCAATCAGCACCAATAAAAACATTTTTATAATCATAAAATCCAATATTATCATCAAACGGATTTTTCGGTGAATCAAGTGCAATCACTGCATATCCTCTTCGTCGCATTTCGTAAGCCGGAACACAACGCTGACAATTGTTTTTATACTCATTAGGATTTGTTGCTTTCAAGGTTTGTTCCACATTTTCGTAATTTTTTATTTTTGGCAAAGAAGAAAGATATTCTGTTGAAACAGGTTTATATTTTTCAGGAAGAACAGCCGTTTTTAATTTATTCTTAAATTCTGCTATTTTTTCGCCTATTCCTGAATAATATTTTCTTTCCTTTATTATACCACTTTTACCGCTGTTTGCAACCGCTTTTTTCTCTGCCCACACAGCTTTTTGACTAACACTCTTGTCAAACCCGTTGACCTGTACCCTGAATTTATCAACCCGTCTGTCTGTACCGTAACAGAAGTCTTTTAATTTTCAGGCATAAGAAAACCGCCTTGTTTAAGGGCGGTTATAGTATTATTCTTTTGGTTCATATCTTATCCCGTTATCACCGGGATATGGCTTTGTATGGTCAAATCTTCCGCTAAAAATAGAAGGCGGTATAGCAGAGGGTATCCATTCATTATCTCTTTCAATAATTTCAGGAAATGCAGCACATTTAGGTTCATGATTATCTCCACTACCCATAAAATGTTTACAAGAGTAGCATATACTATATCTCAAACTCATAAAATTTCACCCTTCTTTCAGAATTGAAAATATTGTATTAGCCAATTTTTGCTGTGCCTTATTTCTTGATTTAGCACAAAGCAAATCTGCAACAAATTCATGCATATCGTATTTTGAATTATCTGATACTAATATTCCGCCATTAGAAATAAAACGCTTAACTTCAATAACAATTTTTGATTTTTGGTTATCAATTTGATACTGTGTCAGTAAATGATAGTATTCGTGTTTTCCAAAATACTGTAAATTATTACATCCTTTTGGTATATAGCCTGACTTACTCCACATATCTAACAGTTCTTTCAGTGCATCAGGTCTGTTCATAAGCTTTGAATTAAGATATAAAGTTCTTTCAAATGTTTCCGCGACAGTAATATCTTTTTGATCAGTTCCTAATTCTGCAAATACTATGCAAGAAAAATTCTTATTATATTCATCACTTAATTCTTTGATGGCTGCAATAATAGTTTTAGCAGCTTCTCCGTCAGACAATTTCTCTATTCCACGAATATCTGAATATCCTATATCTTCTATAAATTTTTTTAGTTCAGAAACACTGTTTGGATTATCAATAATTTGATACTTATTTATATCGAACGCAGTTTTAGCAGATTCTCCAATTTTATGACTTACTTTTATTATACCACTTTTACTGCCGTTTGCAACCGCTTTTTTCTCCGCCCACACAGCCTTCTGACTGACACTCTTGTCAAAACCGTTGACCTGTACTCTGAACTTGTCCACTTTCCTGTCGGTATTTTTACAGAAGTCTTTCAGCTTAGCCTCCTGACTTTTCAGCCTGACGGATAAGTTTTCAAACTCAGCCTTCGCACCGTTGTCGCCGCCTTTTATAAGCTCGTCAAGACCGATAAGCTCACGCCTTGTCGAGCGGATCGCACGCTCCATAGCACGCTGAACCTGAGTAGCCTCATATTCCGTGTATGATTTTCCGTTGTATGTAACTGTTTCATCTTCAAGAGCCTTTAAATCGTCATTGCTGTATGCCCTCTCAGAAATACCCTCAAAATACGGAAACCAGTCGTGACGGCAGTTCCAGCCTTTAAAACCGCTGCCCTCGCCGTAGCCTATGTCACTTAATGAAAAATACCCTGTCCGCCCCGAAAGGCTTACAAGCTGACCTTGCCAAACCTGATGACTTGGTCTTGCACCGCTGTGTGCAGTTATTTCCATAAGGTCACAGCCCATATCCCTTGCATTTTGTAACGCAACCTGTCCTGTTGTCTGACTTACACCTGTTAAAACGGCACGCCTTACGGCAACATCAAGCCTGTCAGTGTGTCCGCTCGGATAAGAAACCATACTGCCCTTCTTTGCCGCCTCTCTGACGGCATTTCTTATGGCGGTCTGATAATCGAACGCACCGCTTTCAATCTGCATTTCAGCAAGCGTACAAGCATTGATATAGGCACTCTGACTTGTGTTTGCAGTCGTCATAGTAAGGTTTCTGAGGTTTCCGCTTGTTTTTTCTGCACCGGCTTTAAGCACCTGATAAGCCGCCGCCGACATAACATCTTTCGGAATTACAAACCCTGCTTTTCTGTATATCGCATTGTCATATTCCATAGATTTCAGACCGGCATTTTCAAACAAGGTCTTTACCTGACTTTCGCTTTCGCCTGCAATTCTTGCAATTTCAGCAATAACATCATCATACAGATAACCGCCCTGTTGTATTTTTTCAATCTGCCAGTTAGCAGTATCAGTAATATCACCTGTTTTAACAATCCGCCTTGCAATATCCCGTATAATGCTTTCATCAAGCTGACTGTAAAGTTCCACAATATCATCAGCACAATATTCAAGATAATCCGGTGTCAGCATAGTTATACACCCTCAAAAACATCAGATGTCTGCGGCAGCATTTCCTTTGCCTGTTCCTCATTAACACCGTACCGCCACATCAGATAATCTTCTTTTCGTATCAATCCGGCTGAAACTTCCTGTAAGCGTATCTGCTGTTCCTTGTCTGTATCTTCAAGCACACCGTCACCGAAATTAAACGAAATGTCATATTTTCCTGTAGGTGCAAGGTTTCCGAGTGTCGTCCATACATCAATAGCGTAAACAAGCTGTTCCAATGCTTTTTTAAGGTTTCTCTGCCCCGAGCAAACCATTGCATAACTTCTTTGTTTTGACGCTTTAATTTCAGTCGCCGTCTTGTCAACTGAGTTTATGTCCGACAGCGTACCGTAAGCCAGACCGCAGTCAAACTCAATCCGCCTTAAAATCGCATTAAAGCCGTTCAGCAATGACACATCTCTTATCTGTGGCGAAAACTCCTTGAAGAAGTCAGCACCGCTTGAACCGCCGCTTATATTCAGCGTTTTAATCAGCCTTTCCGACTTTTTCGGCATACTCATATTTCCGCCGTCATATCTCAACGCAAACTCGTCAGCAAATACAGCAAGCTCACTGCCCTCAAACTCCCACAGAATCCGACTCCATTGTTCGTCAGCCTGCTTAATATGGTCAACAGCCCTTGCAAAGCACGAAACCCCGAGCGGAGAAGATATATCAATGTTGTTCGCCGACGGCACTTTAAAATATGCAAACAGCGGCTTTTGAATATTTTGTATAACGCATTCCCTGTCAAGCTCTGCCCAGTCCTTGACCTCTGACAGTTCAATCTCGTTTCCGAGCGTAGTAATATCGGCACTGTTGTCCCATATTCTCTGCTTGAAAGCCCTGTTTGTTATCGTGTAAGTCGTCCCGATAAGTTCGTGCCGTTCAAGCCTTATGTATAAAATATTGTCCTCAATTTTCGTTTCCGTGAATATTGCCGCTGTAATTTCTCCCCGAGCATTGTACATTACAGGGAAAAACCTGTCAGCCGAAACGCAGTCAATTTCAATGTCTTTACCGCTGATGTACGGCTTGAACATCATACCGCCCAACGCACAGCCAAGTTCCAACTGGCTTTGTAAATCATCAATAAGCACCTGATACTGCCTGTTCAGAAATTCTGCCCTTGCCGAACCGTCAATTTCCGTATCGAGTTCAAGCGTAATAAGCCTTGAAATTTCCCCTGACACAGTCGCCGCAAGGTTGCACGGTTCAACGGTGTCAGACTTCCACGGCGGTTCATTCCTATACATCATATCCCACAGCATAATGCCGTCAATCATTCTGTCAGATACTGCACTTTCCGCATTTTTACCTTTTCGTTTACCGATTTGTTTTATCCAGTAAAATAAATCCCTTAACTTCAAAATCTCACCGCCTTTTTAAATGCAGAATGTAGAATTTTGTTCATTCATTCTGCACTTTGCATTTTGCATTCAGAATTTATTATTGTCCTCGATTGCGATATATTCTCTGACAGGCATAGCGTACACTGTCGATTGAATGGTTGTCCTTGTCAGGATAACCGCTTATAACATTTCCTTCTTTGTCACGCTCATATTCATAATCCAAAAATTCCTTTGCCGTTTCAGGACACCGCCTGTTGTCAATTTCAATGCTTTTGAGTGACTGTAACCACTTCATTGAGTAATCAACACTGCCGGGACCCTTTTCCGCCGGTCTTGCAAGCAACCCAAACGCACGGTAGTCGCCGATTGACTTCATCTCGGCACTGTCGCAGATTATAAGATCGTTTGCAGTAACACCTCTTGCTTTAAGTACGTTTGCCGTCTGTTCGTTGCTTTGCTTGTTACAGCGGTATTCATCAAAGATAATCAGTTTGTGCTGACTTGCAATGTATGTCATTTTGGTGAAAGCAAACGGGTCAGGATACCAACCCCAGTCAATACCGCAGTAAATTCTGTCAAAGGTTTTAATTTCTTCATCTGTAATTTCACGGATATTAACATTGTCAAATACATTACCGCCTGTACCGTTTACAACACCAAGATATTCATTTTCATACGCTGTCGGGTTAGTTTCTTTCAGAAATTCAGCATCATCAAGGAATTGCTTACCGAGCCATTTCTTTGGCACGGTCAAGTAAGTGCTTTCAGTAACAAGCCTGTCATCTCTCGGCACTTTAAGATACTTGTTTGCCCAGTTCTGAGTCGACTTCGGCGGGTTAAACGACTTGAATTTATACGCAATATCACCGCCACGAATGATTGACTGTTCAAAACTACGAATAGCCTCTTCACCGCTGAACTGGTCAAGTTCCTCGAACCACACAATACCGATATACCCGAACGGCACTTTGATAGACTTAATCTTTCTCGGGTCATCAGCACCACGAAAATATATCTTCTGTCCGGTCTTAATGCGTGTAATTTCAAGTGGGCTCACCGTGCAGTAAAACTCATCATCAAGCCCCAATGCCGAAATTGCCCACAGCACCTGTTGATAGACCGTAATTCTCATAGTGTCGCCGACCTGACGCATAACACAGGCGTGTAAATTATCATTCCTCATAATCAAATCAATGACATTCAGACTGATGAACGAGGATTTTGTCGAGCCTCTTCCGCCGGGCAATACATACTCGGAATGTTCGTGTTCCTGAATGTCGAAAAGCAAAGATGAAAAAGACGGAGCTATCAGATTAGCCGGAATGCCGTTGTATTCCTTTTCAGGCACAACAGGCTTTTCGGTTTTTTGTTTTTCGATTTTCAGCTTTTGATTTTCGTATTTAATCTTATGTTTCAGGTAATCATCATCACGGATAATATTTCTTAATTCTTTAATAGCATTAACATCACCGTTTTTTGCACGGTTGAGTAATGCCGCATTCACAACAAGTAAATTATTCAGCTCATCATCAGTGATGTTATCAAGATTAACACCGGCAGCGGCAAGATTATTATAATCTTTTCGTGTACAAGGCGGTAACTTCAAAAGCATTTCCATACAGGATTTCATATCCCGTTTTTTTCGCCGTACTTCACCTGATTTTTTACCGCCTTTTGCACCGTTTTTCACGGCTTCCTCACGGCTTTGTTTACTTGTAAATGGTACTAAATTTTCATCATTCAAGTTCACCACCACTCTTTTAATTTTTGTATTCAGACAGCACAAAAGCCGCCCATCAGGACGGCTCTTGTACATTTTATTTTACAGGAGGGGAAACAAATGCCACTCATACTTGGTCGTGATAGCCGGACTTGCACCGACAACTGACGCTTATAAGGCGACTGCTTTAACTCGTTAAG
>JAQXZA010000130.1 GCA_029226955.1 Clostridia bacterium
AAGAAGAATACACAGAGGGTTGTTTAAAAGCAATGATAATATTCTGATAAATGCTGATTTGAACGGAGCTTATCAAATTTTAAAGAAAGTATTCCCAATCAAATGGGATAGAGGGTGTGCGTTGCATCCGTTTGTAGTAAACATAGCGTAAACTATATTGAACAATAAAGAAAAATATTTTTAATATTTTTTATAACGTGGTAAACATGAAAAATAGTCATAACAGATTTTATATTTGCTTTGCAATATTTTTGATATTACTCGAACTTGTTTTAGTTGGGTGTAATTCATATCAAACAGAAAGCGAAAGTACAATTATTACAAGTAATACAAGTGAATACAACAGAAGTTATTCAGAAACCGAATTAAACCGTGATGATTTTACTTTGCTGATATATATGTGTGGAAGTTCTCTTGAAAGTAAAAACGGTTCGGCATCAGACGATATTTCTGAGCTTTTAAGTGCTGACATTCCGCAAAAGGTAAATGTTGTGCTTGAAACCGGTGGTTCTGAAAGATGGAAAAAACATGGAATTTCAGCTGATAAGCTACAAAGATACAAAGTTTCGGATAATAAGCTGGAACTTATTGAAGAAAATAAACTTTCAAGTATGGGGGACTCGTCAACATTAAGAAAATTCATTGACTGGGGAACACAGGAGTTCCCTGCAAAAAAAACAGCTTTGATTTTTTGGGATCACGGTGGAGGTTTTCTGAAAGGAATATGCAAGGATGAAATTTACAATAACGAATGGCTTACTGTACAGGAGTTTGATATTGCATTGAAAACAAGTTCATTTCCCCACAAATTTGAATTTATTGGTTTTGACGCCTGTCTGATGGCAAATTATGAAACAGCATTAGTGGTTTCAGAATACAGTAACTATATGATAGCTTCCGAAGACATTGAGTCAACTGGAGGCTGGAATTATAAGTTAATTGCAAATTCGCTTGGAAGCGGTAATGAAATAAAAACAATTCTGAAAAGTTTTTCGGAAGAAAACTGCGGCAAAACAGATTATACACTCTCTGCTATTGATTTAACACAGCTTGAGAAAGTTAAATGTGTTTTTAAAAGCTGTATTGATAAAGGAAAGATTGCTTTTGAAAGAGCAATAAATTCAGCTGATAGTATTGGTACTTTTTCATCTTGCATATATGATATGGGTAATTTGGCAGGTTTATTGAATATAGATTTTGATTTTTCAAATTGTATAACTGTTGTGAGTTCAGATTCTATGAAAAATTTATCGGGAATCAGCTTTTGTTTTCCTGAAAGCAATAGTAAAGCTATGGAGGAGTATATTCAGAACTGTACAGATGATGAGTACACAACATTTTTAAAAAATCATTATTTTAATGTATAAATATTATTTTGTCATAGTTATAGTTTACCAAACTCGTATATAAAACTAATCCTTTTGTATTCGATTTTGTAAGCAGTTGAACAATTATTCAATTTGTTAATAATACTCATTCAAAAACTTTGAAAAAATTTATAAAAAAGGTTGATTTTTAAGATTAGATATTGTATAATAACAATGTTGCCGATAGATCGGTATGATGACAAGACAGATTTATACATTTGGATATACGGACGGGCAGGTGCTGTGCGACAGAACACCGTGAACCATGTCAGGCGGGGAACCGAGCAGCATTAAGCGTGTTGCTTTGTGCGATACAGTTAGTCTGTTCGCCCGTATATCCAAGCGTATAACACCGTAAAAGCGGTCTGTCTTGTTTTTTTAACCATTGATTGTGTTTTTGATAAAATGCTGTGGAGGGATGTTATAAAATGTATAGAGTATTGTACAGAAAATATCGTCCACAGTTTTTTTCTGATGTTGTGGGGCAACCGCAGGTAACACAAACTCTTAAAAATGAATTGAAAGCGGGCAGAATTTCTCACGCATATCTTTTTACGGGTTCAAGGGGAACAGGTAAAACTACATGTTCTAAAATTCTTGCAAAAGCAGTAAACTGTCTTAATTCTCACGATGGTGATCCATGTGGTGAGTGTGAAATATGTCGTGGAATTGACGACGGAAGTATAATGGACGTTGTTGAGATTGATGCCGCAAGTAACAACGGTGTTGATGATATACGTCTTTTACGTGAAGAGGCTAATTTTACACCGGCAAACACAAAATACAGGGTTTATATCATTGATGAAGTTCATATGCTGTCAATAGGTGCTTTTAATGCACTTCTTAAAACTCTTGAAGAACCACCTCCGCATGTTGTGTTCATTCTTGCAACAACAGAAGTCCATAAACTTCCGGCAACGATTATGTCAAGATGTCAGCGTTTTGATTTTCACAGAATTTCACCACAGGATATAGCATCAAGACTTGATTATGTGTGCAAAAATGAGGGTGTTGAAATTGAACCACAGGCGGCACTTCTGATTGCCGGAATTGCTGACGGAGCATTGCGTGATGCATTGTCATTACTTGATCAATGTATGGGACAATCCGATTACATTACCGAAGATATAGTAAGAAAAACTGCCGGTCTTGCTGACAAAAGTCATCTTATTTCAATTACTGATGCTGTAATTTCTCACAACTCATCGAAAGCAATAGAAATTATTGATGAACTGCATAAAAATTCAAAAGATATGGCAAGATTATGTGAGGAACTTACCGAACATTTCCGTGAAATTATGCTGATAAAAACAATGAAAAAACCCTCTGATATTCTTGTGATGTCAGAAAGCGACTTTGAAAAAATATCAGAACAGGCGAAATCCGTTTCATTGTCAGATGTGGTTTCTGCAATAGATATTCTTCAGGATTCACTTGAAAAAATGCTTAAAGGTGCAAACCGCCGTATCGAAATGGAAATGACAGCTATAAAACTTTGTACACCTGTTATTCATAATGATACGAAAAATCTTGAAAATCGTATTGCCGTTCTTGAAAATGCTCTTAATGCAATCAAGACACAGCCGTCAGCGTTTTTACAGCCTTCTTCAAAGCCGGAAAATACTCCTCGTGTATCAGCACCGATAAAACGTCCGTCAGCCAAAGAAATGGAACAACTCAGAAAAGATGCGGTTCCTATGACACAGTGGGCAGATGTTATCGAAGATATAAAAAAATATTCCCGTACCGTTGGAGCAGGTTTTGAGGGAAGCACAGCATACATCAGTGGAAAATATGTTCTTGTTGATTCACCGAATGATATATGCTTTGAGTTGTTACGCAAGCCGGCACAGCGTGATAAAATGAGGGATTCAATCAAGCGTATTACTGGTAAGGAATACAAATTGGGACGCTATTCTTATCCTGATGAAACAAAGGAAGATGACCCTCTCTCGCAGTTAGTGTCTGATTTTAAATCGGCAGGCATTCCTGTTGAAGACAAAAACAATAAATAATCAAACATTTGGAGGAAAATAAAATGAAAGCAAGATTACCAAAGGGATATAACAATGCAGGTGCTGCAAATATTCAGCAGCTTGCACGACAGGCTCAGAAAATGCAGGAAGAAATGGATGCAGCCAACAAGGAACTTGAAGTCAAGGAATATTCGGCAACATCAGGTGGTGGAGCAGTTACAGCTACTATTACAGGCAAGCTTGAAATAAAATCGCTTGATATTCAAAAAGATGTTGTTGATCCGGAAGATATAGATATGCTTTCTGACCTTATAATTGCATCTGTAAACGAGGCTATCCGTAAGGCACAGGACGAAAAATCTGAAACAATGGACAAAATCTCCGGTGGACTTAATGTTCCAGGATTATTTTGATTATGGCTGAATATAATGTTGCACCATTGTCAAGACTTATAGAACAGTTTGAAAGACTTCCGGGAATAGGTCATAAAACAGCAACAAGACTTGCATATTATATTTTGTCAATGCCACATAGTGAAGCACAAAAATTTGCTGATGCCGTACTGGACGCTCATAAGAAAATACATTACTGTAAGATTTGCTGTAATCTGACTGATTCGGAGATATGCTCTATATGCAACGATGACAGACGTGATAAATCAATTATTTGCGTTGTTGAAGATCCTCGTGATGTTATAGCACTTGAAAAAACACGAGAATTTAAAGCAACATATCATGTGCTTCACGGTGTTATTTCACCGCTTAACGGAATAACACCGGATATGATAAAAATTAAAGAACTTCTTGCCAGACTTAATAATGAAAGTGTCAAAGAAGTGATTATGGCAACCAATGCTACCGTTGAGGGTGAAGCCACTGCAATGTACATTTCTAAACTTATAAAACCGTTCGGAATAAGGGTAACACGCCTTGCCTACGGAATTCCTGTTGGTGGAGACCTTGAATATGCCGATGAAGTTACTCTTTCTCGTGCACTTCAGGGAAGATGTGAGATTTAAAATTATCGGAGGAAGAGCTTTTATGGCAAAAGAATCATTGAAAACAATAGCACAAAACAAAAAAGCATTTCATGATTATTTTGTCATTGAAAGCTTTGAAACCGGTATTGAGCTTTGTGGAACGGAAGTTAAATCTGTTCGTCAAGGCAGAGTAAATCTTAAAGATGCATGGTGTACTATTGAGAATGGTGAAATATGGGTTAAAGGTATGCACATCAGTCCATACGAACAAGGAAATATATTCAATAAAGATCCTCTTCGTGTACGTCGTCTGTTAATGCATAAGCGAGAAATTATGCGTCTTTACGGAACGGTAAAACAGGAAGGATATTCGCTTATTCCTACTTCACTTTATTTTAAGGGTTCAAAAGTCAAATTACAGCTTGGACTCTGCAAAGGTAAAAAACTATATGATAAGCGTGATGATATGGCTGCAAAAGCGGCAAAACGTGACATTGAACGTGCTGTCAAAATGCGTAATCGATAAATAATATTATGGGGGCGTAAAGGTTTCGACAGGGGGTGTGAGCTTCGGCAAGCGAGCAGTGGCATTATGGAACCACTATAAAATCCGTAAATTTTTAAAATTAAACGACAACAATAAAACTGTTGCTGTCGCTGCTTAATTAAGCACGACCGTCTTTAATGAAAGTACCACGATTTGTTAAAGGCGTTGATTAGTGGTGAACGTGAACAGAGGGATGCTTTTACCTTTGTCATGAATTAAAAGCTACCGAAGCGTAAAGCTTGTTGTTGGGCGGTGCGTGTGGGGAATCTTAAAACATCAACTACGCTCGTAGAAAACCGCTGTAAGCACCTTTTGGACACGAGTTCGACTCTCGTCGCCTCCACCAAATTGATTAAAAGCATAGTATTTATGCGGATTTTAAAATTCAATCCCCGAAAAATCCCTGATTTTTTGATTTTTTCTCAAAAAGTCGGGGATTTTTTGTGCGTTATTCTATCACATTGTTTAATACATTTAATGCTCGCTCTGATTCTTTCGGGTACAAGTGCGAGTAAATCCTCAGCGTAACGCTTACATCAGAGTGTCCGAGCCGCCGTGCTATCTCTTGTATATTTATGCCGCTGTTGGCTAAAAGGCTTGCGTGAGAGTGCCGAAAGTCGTGTATGCGTATGCGTTTAACTTCGGCAAGCTCTGCACACTGCTTACAAGAGTTACTGAGTGATGTATCTCTGATTGCTTTTACTCCGCCACATATAAAATAATCGCCAGAGAAGTCAGGCATAGCCTTGCAACGCTTGTAATGCTCGTCAAGGACTTTTTGCAGTGGTGTAGGTATCTGTATCGTGCGGATT
>JAQXZA010000131.1 GCA_029226955.1 Clostridia bacterium
TATGGTAAGCAATAATATTAAAATAGGCATTTACACTTTATAAAAATTATGATATAATGATTATATAAAGTGGTAATCTCTTAAAGGTAGATGATTATTTACATAAAGCAAGCAGAAAAATCATTAAATACTGCACTGATAACCAAATCAGTATTATTGTAATAGGTCAAAATAAAGAATGGAAACAATCTTCCTCGCTTTCAAAGAAATTAAATCAGCACTTTGTTCAAATTCCTTTTGCAAGGTTCATTCAGATGATACAATACAAAGCAAAAGAAAAAGGTATAGCAGTTATATTGACCGAAGAAAGCTATACGAGCGGTACAAGTTTCATTGATGATGAAATGCCTGTAAAAGCAAATTATAACAAAGCAAGAAGAATACACAGAGGATTGTTTAAAAGCAATAATAACATTTTGATAAATGCTGATTTGAACGGAGCTTATCAAATCTTAAAGAAAGTATTCCCAATCAAATGGGATAGAGGGTGTGCGTTACACCCGTTTGTAGTAAACATAGCTTAAACTATGTTGAACAATAAAGAAAAATATTTTTAATAAAATCTTTTATAAATTTTATTGTTTTTAATATTTTTTATAACGTGAATACATCTGTGTATAATAGTCAAAACCACTTATTGACGCTGTACAGTCAGTCGGATTTGACGGGTCATAATACAAAAGTATCTTTTCGCCGTTTGAAACTCCCCAGCTTGTGACACCGCCATAAACATTATCATAGCTTACGCCGTCAACCGTGTATGAAACATAAATCCAACTGTATGTGTCGCCCCTGTGTCTTGATGTTTCGTTTATTGTTACAGATGACGAACTTACAACATCAGCAAGGCACGACTGATTGTATGCAATAATTTGTGCGGAACGGTTTTTGTCGGATTCATTTTTTATTGTTAATGCAACCCACACTATAATCAGTATTATTCCTACCGCTACACCGATAATACTGATAAGCTGTTTTTCAGTAACACTCATAAATTCTATACCTCACACACAAACTCACGGTCACAACAACTCCACACTCCACTCTCCACACTCCACACTATTTAATGTACATTGAGATGTCGAAGGCTTTGACGGAATGGGTTAAAGCACCGATTGAGATGATGTCAACACCGCTCTCGGCAACGGCACGGATTGTTTCGTTGGTAATGCCGCCCGAGGCTTCAAGCACTGCACGACCGTTTGTTATTTCAACAGCCTGTTTCATAAGTTCGGGACTCATATTGTCAAGCATAATTATGTCAGCCTTTGCGTCAAGAGCCTCTCTGAGTTCGTCAAGATTTCTTGTTTCGACTTCAATTTTGGTCATATGACCGATTTTAGTGCGGAGTTTTGTTATTGCGTTTGTTATTCCGCCGGCTGCGTCAATGTGGTTGTCTTTGAGCATAGCAGCGTCTGAGAGATTGTAGCGGTGGTTTTTTGCACCGCCTGTCATAACGGCATATTTCTGTAAAGGACGCAAACCCGGAAGTGTTTTTCTTGTGTCGGCGATTGTTGCGTTTGTACCCTCGACAAGTTTCATAGCTGTGTGTGCGGCTGTTGCAATTCCGCTCATATGCTGTATAAGGTTAAGGGCAGTGCGTTCACCTTTGAGAAGTGCGGCAGTTTTTCCGTTGAGTCTGAGTATTTCGTCACCTTTTTTTACTTCGTCACCGTCTTTTTTGAGAACTTCATATTTAACGCTTTCGTCAAGCATTTCAAAAACTCTCAATGCAACGTCAACACCGCATACAATTCCGTCAGCCTTTGCGACAAATTTGCCCTCGCCCATCTGTTCAGCCGGAATAAGATAATCGGTTGTGACATCACAATAGTTTATATCTTCAAGCAGTGCGGTTTTAATAAGGTTGTCAACATAAATTTTATTCAGCGTCATCTTCAAGAACCTCCTGTAATACTATGGTTGCGACTGTTGCAAGACTCCTTGCCTCGACAAAATCCTGATTTATTTCATATCCGCCGTTTAAAAGGTTGTCGAGTATCTCTTTTGAACGCTTTAAGCCTTGCGGAACGTTTTCAGGCTTTGGAATAACAAAATGGCAGTCCTGCATAATTTCTCTTATTTCTGTACGGAAACCGTGCGGCAGTTTGTTGCCGCTTAAATCGTCACTTTCTTTAAAGTCGCCAAAAGGAACGTTATTTTCAGCATTGAGTTTTGAAATAATATCGTTTGCGGCTCTGCGTGAAAATACCAACGCTTCAAGCAGTGAATTACTTGCAAGACGGTTTGCACCGTGAACACCTGTATGTGAACATTCACCGGCGGCATAAAGTCTGTCAACCGTTGTGTGTGCATTAAGGTCAACATCAATTCCGCCCATAAGATAATGCTGACAAGGAAATACAGGTATTCTGTCCTTTGTTATGTCGATATTTTCTTCCAGACATCTCTCGTAAATCATCGGGAAACGGTTCTTTACAAATTCAGGGTCTTTGTGCGTAATGTCAAGGTAGAATTTCTCGTTGCCCTTTTTCTGCGATTCAAGCATAATTGCGTTTGAAACCACATCTCTCGGAGCAAGCTCTCCACGCTCGTCATAATTATGTACAAAACGCTCTCCGTCACAATTAAGCAAAACAGCACCCTCGCCACGAACAGCCTCGCTTATGAGGAAACGTTCACGGTCTTTTTCTGCGGCAAAGGCTGTCGGGTGAAACTGAATCCAGTTAAGGTGCTTTATTTTTGCACCAAGCATATATGCAAGAGTAATTCCATCACCTGTTGCAATAGCCGAGTTTGTGGTATATTTATAAACTCTGCCTATAC
>JAQXZA010000132.1 GCA_029226955.1 Clostridia bacterium
GCCAGACTTTTGTAGCGGTGTTTATATCGTCGGTGTTCATAATCAGTATTTCATACGGATTTTCCGACGGATTAAGCATAACATAACCGCCGCTTGCCCCTGTTATAAGTGCTGTTGCGTTTGCAATAGCCTGTTCCCATATTGACGGCTGTTTATTAACAGTGTTTGAAATATCGCTTATTTGTACAGAGGTATTTGTCAGCTTTTTGGAAACCTTTTCGGGCTTTGTTGAAAGCACAACCGTGTTGTTTATCGGTTCATTCGGATATTCTTTTAATTCCACAACCGTATGTTCAATTCTTTGTTTTCTGTTACGGTCAATCAGTGTAATAATACTGTTCACCCTTATATTAAAGCCCGCATATTCCTGCTTGTTCAGCCTTGCAAGGTCAATAACATTACATGTATAGGAGCGTTCAGGCACAGCCATTTCAGCCAATTTTTCTTTTGCGTCCGCCAGCAGACTTGATTTTACAGTGTACCGTTCATCACGCCATACAGCAGCAATAATCTTGTCGCTGTAATCGTTGTTGTCAATGTAATCTTTTCCGCCGTTAATGCTTGCGAAGGACATTCCGTCTTTGCCATAAGCATAAAGCCTTGTTGCAAAATTACCTGACGAACCTTTGAAATTCAGCTCTTTCAGATTAAGTTCATCAGTAAAATACACATCACTTACGGACTTTGACGGAACGGAAACATTCAGAATATTATTCTTGTTGTCAATATCAAACGATACATTAAACACAGTCTTGTTTGTGCAGTAATTGACAATATCAAGCGGAGTAACATCTGTAAGTTCCATACTTCTTTTTGCCGATATAATACCGGCACCGTTGACTTCCCAGCCTGTACCGTCAAGAGCCTTTTCGAGCGTATCAGAGAATGACAAAGTTTCCGTTTTAAACTTCTGAAATATTTTTCCTCTCAGTCCGTCAAGGTCAATCTCAGCGGTAATTGTTGCAACCGTCCGCCGTTCGTTAATGCTTTTTATGTTGTAGTATGTACTGTCATATTCAATTCTGCCCTCTTCCTCAATATACCTGTACATTTCGTCCTGAGGAGCAATATCAAACTGCATTGACTTACTTCCGCTTATGTCAGATGTAACACACCAGTTGCTTACATTCGCCAGCGGATAAACATCATTTCCCCTGTACAATCTCATACATTTCAACAAAAATCACACCCCTTTTTTACAGTGTGTAGTGTGGAGTTATTTTTTCAACTCCTAACTCCTCACTCCTAACTACTAACTTTTATATAAGTGTCGGATAATATTCCGTCATAATCGTTACATCAGCGGTAAATTTTTCAACAACATTTTTTCCCGGTGTCAGATACGGAAAAGTAACAAAATCCGTTTTACTGAAATAATTGTTGCCGTTTTTTGTAACCGTCTTGTTAATTCCGTCAATCACAACAACATCACCAGAACTTAAATTCTTTATGTTCATTGACCGCTGATTTTGCTGTTTATCATCACTCATAATCAATATGCAGCCAACATTACTTCCGTAATTTTCGCTTGCTGTAAGCGTTAATCTGCAATCAGTGTTGACGGTTGACGAGCAATAAATATTGTCGCCTTTAATTTTTGCAAGCTTTAAATGCCTTATACCGCTTAAAGTATAAGTAACTTCCAGGCTTTCGCCGTCCGTCACCTCGTCACCGATTGATTCGAGTACACAGTTGTAGTAATAGTTGTCGGGTAGCCATATATCAACCGTCCCTTTGCACATCACAGCGTCAAAAGCGGATTTCTGCATAGCAAGCGAATGTAATTTAGCGACAACACCGCCGAAATCGTGATATTTTGGCTTAAAAACAAGTGTTATATTTATTTTCCGCTGACCGTAGTCACTGTGGAACATTTTCGGGAAAGCGGCATTGTATGAAGTGCTTGTAACTCTTGTAAGCTCAGTTCCGCCGACAGTATAAGTCAGCAGCCTTGCCCCATATTCTGCAATATCCCTGTTGTTTATCAGCATTTCACGCATAATTTCTCACCTCGCATATAAAAAGTGTCTTTTTAAGTGTCCAAAGTGTCCTTTTTAGTGTCTTTTTAATATCGGGCAACTATTTCCAAAATGGAAATAACCACCCGTTTGCGTCCTATCGTTTATCACAATTCCACGCTATAACTCCACTCTTCACTCTCCACTCTCCACACTCCACTCTCATTTAAATGCCATTTCCTCATCAATGTACGGCACTGTTGCAACGGCAAACTCCCTACCGTCAATGCTTATGTGTGTTTCAATGTTACCGCTTGCCTTGATAATTCCGCCGTTATTATTGCCGCTGTCATAGCTGTATCTTGCTGAATTTCTGCTTGCTATTGCGTTGCTTATGCCCGAAGTTTCTGCCACAACCGCCGCTTTAAGCCTTGTCAAAAGTTGAGAATTTGCAAAACCGTCATTCAGACCGAGCGACATTTTAGCATTCAGCACAGTATCACCGATTTTTCCGCTTAAAGCATTTATAGCCTTTCCCGACATATCGGTAACAGTGTTAAGTACATCTTTTTGTTTGTCGCTTATTCCGAGTTCAAAACCTTCCGCAAAATATCCGCCTATTTCTCTTGTAACCTTTGACGGAGAATTGATTTTAGTTGATGTTCTAAGACCGAAAACGCTTTCGTTTCCGATATCTCCGCCGGCTTTAAATGCTTCATTAAGGTATCCTGACACACCGCCTGTATATCCCGATACTAAATCTTTACCGCATTCATCAAGAACATCTTTTACTGATGAAACACCGTCAGCAAAGCCTTTCGGATATTTCTGACCGACATTAAACGCTTTATTATATACATCAGTTTCATCAAGTATATTTGTAAGCCTTTCCATATTATTCTTACACTTCTGATATGCCGGAGTACTTCCCACACCGTCAGCATAAGAATTTGCGGCATTTTCGGCTTTTGTTTTCATTTGTGGCGGTAATTTGTCAGCAATTTCTTTCAGACCGTCAATAGTTGACTGCATTTTCTGTTTGCTTTCAGGCGGCAGTTTGTCGAGTGCCAGCAGATAAAATTCCACCATAGCGGCAGTATCGTCATTGATTTTTCCACCATTTTCAACATTCTTTTTAACCATTTCAGTCCACGTTCCGAGATACCGAGCCTCAGTGTCGTCAAAATTGTTGTTGAACTCATCATACAAATCTGACATAGCCTTGTTCCATTGTGTAGCCTCATTTGTCATTCGTATGTCGTGTTCTTTCTGGTCACTTGCCGTTGCTTTATTTATTTCATTAACGTTAAAAACGTGGTTTTTCATAATATTTTGATACTGCTGATAAAAGTCAGTCGTATCATCAAGAAAACCTTTGTTAATGTTCGTCCTGTCAAGATAATCTTTTTCAATAACCGCCAGAGTATCAGCACATTCCTTTTTTGCATTGTTTACGGCTGTATCGTGGTCTTTCTGTGCCTGTTTCAGCTTTTTCTGTCTTTCCTGTTCCGACAAACCTGTCATTTTGTTGATGTTCAGCACCTGTGCCTGATACTGACTGTC
>JAQXZA010000133.1 GCA_029226955.1 Clostridia bacterium
TATCAGTGCAGTATTTAATGATTTTTCTGCTTGCTTTATGTAAATAATCATCTACCTTTAAGAGATTACCACTTTATATAATCATTATATCATAATTTTTATAAAGTGTAAATGCCTATTTTAATATTATTGCTTACCATATGACAATTTAAATCAAGATAATTGCAACACTATTTATTGCTTAAAGCCTTGAAATATTTCAATTTTGTTAAAACATAAAGTTAAAAACTTATTCACAGCAATTTAACAAATTATAATAAATGAACAGTTATAATATAGATGTACTCATAAAGACGGAGCCGCACCGTCTGAGTACTAATGTTCTACCCTCCTCAATATTCCCCTTAAATTTAATAAGAGGAAACCCCGACTCTGCCGCAAGAGTCGGGGTTTTTCATTTTTAAATATAAAGCACGGAAGTTTTTACGCTTTCCGTGCCTGTTTTTTATAATATATTCTTTGAAATTTTCAGCGGTCGGGTATATTTCCGTTTGAGAAAATACACTAATCCAGCAATAGCCATAACGGCAAAACCTGTTAATATATCAAATCCCGCCGCAACAAGAAACGACATATCCATAAAACTCATATTTATTGCCTGAATAGCCTCTGAAACGGCAATTCCGCCGCCTTTCTGTTCGATAAGTATTGACATATTCGCAACAAGGGCAACATACTCCGCAATCAAAAAAACAACCGCTGAAATAATTTCGCAAACAACCGCACTTTTTTTGGTTGCCCGCTGACCTGTAACAACAAATCCGACAAAAGACAGTACAATAATAAACAGACTTCCAATTCCGAATACAAACAAAAGCTGATAAAGTAAAACATAAAGAGCCGCACCAAGCAAAGCACCGAAAACTGCACCGGCAATTCCCGCCGGCATATTCTGAGTTTTTTTGTCAAACAAATTCTTTCTGTGTTCGTATCGCTGACGTTTTCGTTCCACGCAAAAATCGCACATTGGCATAAGTTCACGTCCGACAATATACAAACCTGTTTTTTTATTCCTGAAACACACACTGCAAACAGGTATGATTTTTCCGCTTTTGCATAATTCCGTTATGAATTTTGCAATTTCTTTCAGTTCGTTTTTGTCAATAGCGGAATCAATCGTCATTTTAAGATTTATACTTATTTTTTTATCCGAATAAATGGCTTTTGTTATGTAGTTTTTATGTTCGGAAGAAAATTCTTTCAGCATATTCTGAACGTCTATTGCGTCATTTGAATTATTCGTAATTGCACTAAGCACAAGGGAATAGCGTTTTTCTTTTTCGCTGAATTGTATTCTTGTATGAAACCCCTCAAAAGAATTAAATGCCGTTTTTGCTTTTTCACAGTATCGGTAACCTACTGTTATAATAAATTCCTGAAATTCACTCTCTGTCATCTTTATCACCACACTTTTAACAGTTTGGAGAGTGGAGTGTGGAGTTATGTGAACGGGTAGTTTGTACAAAACTTTTAATACTTATGCTGTCCGCAACAATAATTTTATTTTAGCGGAAGAAGTGGCGGATATAGTATAACTCCACATTCCACTCTCAACACTCCACTCTGATTATGAAAGTCTTACTGCCTGATTCTGAACTTTTCTTTTGTTGAAAAAGCCGCCAATCGAAACAACAGCGGTAAGAATATAGCCGATAATTCCGAATCCCCAGTCGTGTATAATTGCTCCTATTATTTCTGAATCACTGAAAACATACGGAATAAGGCTGAACGCCTCTGAAAAAGTTATGTATTCTTTTAATTCATTATATATATCAATGCCGAGTGCAAAATACATACCTATAAGCAACATAACAAGAGAAATTCCGAGTGATATAAAAAGTCCCGGTAAAGTCAGCTTTTTGCCGAGCTTTTCAAAAAGCAGTACACCCAGAAATCCCGCAACAAGACCGGCAGCAACAACAACCTTTCCCATCATAGAGAAAATTACCCATAAAACAGCACCGACAAGTCCTCCGAGAACTGCACCAAGAATACCGAGGGGATAATTTACTGATGTCTGACTTTCGGCATTTGCCTGTTGCAACATAGTGCTTTGCACACGGTTAAAGCAGTTAGGGCAGAGGCAATGCACATTTCCTCTTACGGAATAAAAATCCGTTGCTACCTGTTGACCGCAAGCATTACATACAGGAATACAACTGCTTTGAGCTACAAAATACATAATTGCGTCCGTTGCCTCTTTGACATTTGCGGTAATATCCGTTGACATACCCATCTTGTACACTATTGAAATTGTGTTGTTGCTGTAATTTGCCATATTTACGGTCTTTTTTCTGTCGGCTGAAAACTGCTGCAAATATGAATTAAGCGTAACCGCACCGTTTTCGTCCTGTGGACAGCACGAGGCTGAAACGATATAAGTTTTTGAGGGAGTGTCTATTTTTACCATAAACGGAATACCATTGAATTTCGCATATCCCGTTGCCGCTGACTGAACATAATTATAGCCGAGCGATTGCAGTTGAGTCTGATAATTTGCCATTTTAATAACCCCTTAAATTAAATCAGGAAAAATTTTTGTATAATATTGTCTTATTACCGCAAAATCGGTATGCAGAAAAATGCTCTGCACACCGATTTCTTAGTCAAATCATAATTGATTATTTAACTTTCCAAAGCTCAGTAGCATACTGAAGAATTGTACGGTCACTTGAGAACATTCCTGCATTTGCGGTATTGATAAGGCACTTTTTACCGAAAGCTCTTCTGTCCTTATAGTCAGCGTTTACTTTGAGTTTTGCGTCAATGTAATCCGGCAGATCTCTGAGGATGAAGTAGTGGTCAGGCTGATGCCAGCTTGCACCTTCAAGAAGTGCTTTGTGAAGTTCTGCAAATGAACCTTCGCCAGTCTTGCCGCCGTCTGTAAAGCGTCCGTCGATGAGTGTATCAATAACTCTCTTAACCTCAGGATTTGAGTCGTAAATCTTCTTAGGATCGTAGCTATCCTTAATTTCGTTGATTTCTTCAACTCTTGCACCAAAGATATATTCGTTTTCTTCGCCTGCCTGCTGTGCAATTTCTACGTTAGCACCGTCATAAGTACCGAGTGTAACTGCACCATTGAGCATAAACTTCATATTACCTGTACCTGATGCCTCTGTACCGGCTGTTGAAATTTGTTCTGAAACATCAGCAGCTGTAACAATCTTTTCAGCGTATGATACGTTGTAGTTTGCAACAAATACAACACGGAGTTTCTGATTTACATCAGGGTCGTTGTTTATGAGTTTTGCAATTTCGTTGATGTATTTGATGATAGCCTTTGCACGAGCATATCCCGGAGCAGCCTTAGCACCAAAGATGAATGCTGTCGGTGTGAAGTCAGGGAGTTTGCCCTCTTTCAGACGGAAGTAGATAGCCATAATTGAGAAAGCGTTGAGGAGCTGTCTTTTGTACTCGTGCAGACGCTTAACCTGTACATCAAAGATGAATGACGGGTCAATATAAACATTGTCATTCTTAGCGATAAAGTCGCTGAGCTGTTTCTTCTTGATTGACTTGATTTCGTTGAAACGGTCAATCATCTTGTCGTCAATCTTCGGTTCAAGCTTTTTGAGTTCGTCAAGGTTACGAACCCACTTGCTGCCGATATTGTCTGTGATGAGTTCAGAAAGTTCAGGGTTGCAGAGTCCGAGCCATCTACGCTGTGTGATACCGTTTGTCTTGTTCTGGAAACGCTCAGGATAAATAGCATACCAGTCTTTGAGAACGTCATTTTTAAGGATTTCTGTATGAATCCACGCAACACCGTTTGTGTAGCTTGACGCATAAATTGCAAGACGAGCCATATGAACAAGGTTGCCGTCGATAATCTTCATATCGTCAATCTTTGTTCTTGGTGTTTCTTCTTTCTTGTCCTCGTCGTCTGTTTCTTCTGTTTCAGCCTTTGCAGCAGTTTCAACAGGAACATTGAGTCCCTTTGCTGTGAGGTCAGCTATAAGACGGTCGTTAATCTTAACGATAATATCGTAAATTTCAGGAATAATGCTGATGATGAGTTTGTTATCCCATTTTTCAAGAGCCTCAGCCATAACTGTATGGTTAGTATAAGCAAAGGTCTTCTGTGCAATTTCAAATGCCTGGTCAAATGAAAGACCGTCATTCTGAAGGAGTCTGATAAGTTCAGGAATAGATACAACAGGGTGTGTGTCGTTAAGCTGAATAGCTGTTTCGGCAGCAAACTGTGAGTAGTCGTTTCCGTGTTTCTTCTTGTATCTCTTGATGATGTCCTGTAAAGATGCAGAACAGAAGAAATACTGCTGTTTCAGTCTGAGAACCTTGCCCTCGTAGCTGTTGTCGTTAGGATAGAGAACCTTTGAAATATTTTCAGCGTCGTTCTTTTCTTTAACAGCCTGGTCGTACTTGCTGTCGTTGAATGCAAGGAAGTCAAAGTCGTTTACAGCCTCAGCCTGCCACAGACGGAGTGTGTTTACATTTTCTGTGCCGTAGCCGATAACAGCCATATCATAAGGAACAGCCTTTACTGTCTGGTCAGCAAATTTAACTGTTACAATGTCTTCATTTCTTCTGATACACCACGGGTCACCGAAACGCTGCCAATCGTCAGCAACTTCTACCTGGAAACCGTCAATAATCTGCTGTTTGAACAGACCGTATTTGTAGCGGATACCATAGCCGTCAAGTGGTACGTCGTGTGTTGCTGCTGAATCAAGGAAACAAGCTGCAAGTCTTCCAAGACCGCCGTTACCAAGAGCAGCGTCGTCTATTTCTTCAAATACATTGATGTCAATACCCTTATCGGCAAGAAGTTTCTTTGTCTGGTCAAGAACATCCATAGCGTACAGGTTATTGTACATCATACGTCCCATAAGAAATTCGGCAGAGAAGTAGTATGCACGGCGGTGTTCTGCGTGATTTTTCTTGCTCTGTTCCCATCTCTCTGAAATTTCGCCCATCATAGCCTTACCGAGAGCGTCGTGAAGCTCAGCCGGTGAAAGCTCGTTGAGTTCCTTACAGTACTCATTTTTTGCGGTGAGTATGAGGTTGTCAATAATGGCATTTTTCTTCATATTTTTGTCGTCCTCCAGCCTTCTGTAAATTTTTGACAAGTTATAGAGTCTTTGTGCGATTTGCGGAGTTGCTGCTCCTTTTTTCATTCTCCACGTCCAGTTACCGCCAAGTGTTGACGGAATGTTCATTCTTGCCTCACTTCCAAGACCAAGAATGTCCTGCATCTGAACTATTGCATAATCACTGACACTTGCGTATGCAGTGCGAATGAAACCCCAGTTGTAACCCTCAGTCTTGCTGAGATTGCAATAGGCTTTGGCAAATTCAAAATCTTTCTTTGATGCGGTTTTGAGCCAGCCCATAGCTGTATCATTGTCGTGTGTGCCGATATAACATACACTGTTTGTTGTGTAGTTGTGCGGCAGATAGTCGTTATCTTCTTTTGAGTCAAAGGCAAATTCAAGAATTTTCATTCCCGGATAGCCTGATTCTTTGAGAAGTTTTTTAACTCCCGGTGTCATATATCCGAGGTCTTCGGCGATAATCGGAACATCACCCAAACGCTCTTTCATTTTATTGAAAAAGTTTATCTTAGGACCTTCAATCCATTCTCCGTTTACGGCAGTTTCCTCACCGTAGGGAATAGCATAGAAAGCGTCAAATGCTCTGAAATGGTCAATTCTTGTTACATCAAACAGTCTTGCGGCACCCGCAACACGCTTTATCCACCAGTCATAGCCTGTTTCTTCAAGATAAATCCAGTCATAAAGCGGATTGCCCCAGAGCTGACCTGTTTCCGAAAAATAATCCGGAGGACAGCCGGCAACGCATACAGGCTTTCTGTCGTCATCAAGCCAGAATACATCAGGATTTGCCCAGGTGTCAGCACTGTCCATTGCAACATAAATCGGCATATCTCCAAAGAGAAGAATACCGTTGTCATTTGCATATTTTTTGAGTTCGTTCCACTGTTTGTAGAACAGGAATTGTGTGAACTTCCAGAACATCACATCATCTTTAAGAAGATTGATATAATAGTCAATAGCATACTGGTATCTGTATTTTATGTCCTCAGCCGGCCATTCAGTCCATGGTTTTTCGCCAAAATACTTTTTAACCGCCATATAGAGTGCATAGTCAGTCAGCCAGTCGTTCTCGTCATGACAAAAATCCCAAAATTCACGCTGATTGCCTTTCTTATAGTTATCATAAGCAGTTCTCAGCACCTTGAATCTCTCGTTGTACTGCTTTTCATAATCAACATACTGAGAGTTATCGCCCCAGTCGATTTTTTTGAGGTCTTCTCTTACGAGGAGTCCCTCATCGCAAAGCATATCAAGGTCAATCATATAGGGATTGCCTGCGTATGTAGAAAAAGACTGATACGGTGAATCTCCGTAGCTTGTAGGCCCTACGGGGAGTAACTGCCAGTATTTCTGTCCAGCTTCTTTCAGAAAATCGACAAATTCATACGCTGCCTTACCAAGTGTACCGATACCGTAAGGTGACGGCAACGAGGTAATAGGCATAAGTATGCCGGCACTTCTTGCCATTAGTAAATCATCTCCGTCCTTTGAAAAATTTGATTTTTTTGATAACTTGGAGTTCCGCACAAAAAAATTCGCACGGAACGGTTCTCTTTTGCACATAATTATAATTTTAATATTCGTTAATATTTTAGCATATATAATTTTTTTTATCAATAGGAAATATGCAAATTTTTCTTCAACAAAAATATATTTTATGCCGAAATTTGAGTTTTTTTACACAAAATTAACATTATTGTACAAAATTATACAAAAATTCAGAATTTTTCGTCTGCACATTTCAGTGCAAGATAAAGTGCGTGAGATGACGCAAGGTATCTTATAAGTTCTCTTTCCTCAGAAAAACCACGACTGAGGTGAAGTTCCTTTGTAAAGCTGTAATTTTCCGTGCTTATTCCGACATACACAAGTCCGACAGGTTTTTCGTCAGTGCCGCCGCCAGGCCCCGCAATTCCTGTTGTTGAAACGCCTATATCCGCCCCCGAAATTCTGCGTACTCCGTCAGCCATTTCTAAGGCTGTCTGAGAACTGTATCCTGTGTATTTTTCGAGTGTTTCCGACGATACACCAAGAATTTCGTGCTTTATGCGGTTTGAATAAGAACACACACCACATTCAAGCACTTCTGACGAACCCGGAACTTCGGTAATTCTTTTTGAAATAAGTCCTCCTGTAATGCTTTCGTCGGTTGCGATTTTCAGGTGTTTTTCTTTCAGCTTTTGAACGAGTGCCGTCTGCAAATTTCCTACATCTGTACCGTAAATATTTTCACTGCCAATTATCGACTTTATTTGTTCAATAACAGGATTTATCATTTCTTCGGCTTTTTCTTTGTTTTCTGCGGCGGCGGTAATCCTTAAAAGCACCTCTCCGTCCTTTGCGTATGGTGCAACAGTAGGATTTTTGAGTGTTGTCATCATATCTTTCAGCAGTGTTTCTGCCTTTGACTCGCCAAAGTCGAATAAATGAACCGTCCGTGAAAACATTGTATTGCCTGTAAACTTCTGCAAAAGCGGTGAAACATAATTCAGAAACATAGGTTCAATTTCTCTCGGAGGCCCGGGAAGAAGTACAAGAACCTTGCCGTTTTTTTCAATATAAATTCCCGGTGCTGTTCCGCAGTCATTTTTTATTGCCATAGCACCGTCAGGAATATATGCCTGTTTTTTGATTGACAATGTCATCTGACAGTTGATTTTTCTGAAATATTCCTCAATGTGTTTCATAGACACTTCATCGAATTTCATTTCAAGACCTAAAAGTTCAGCCGCTGTTTCTTTTGTAAGGTCGTCATAGGTAGGGCCAAGTCCGCCTGATGTTATTACAATATCATTGTTTTCGAGTGCCTCTTTAAGCGACTTTTTCAGTCTGTCGGAATTATCACCGACAACTGTCTGATGATATACATTTATACCGAGTCGTGCAAGTTCCCTTGAAAGAAAAGCCGCATTTGTGTTGACAATATCTCCTAAAAGCAATTCTGTTCCCACGCAAAGAATTTCAGCATTCATAAAAACACTTCCTTTATTTTTTCAGATAAAACTAACCTTTCGCACAATAATTACGAATTACGCATTACGCATTACGAATTATATTTTAGCATTTTGTTGATTTAATGGCAACAATTCGCTTTAATTATCATTACTTGTTGTGTAAATACTTATATCAGGCAAAAATCAATAAAGTATTATAAAACTCAGGCAGTTTTTATTAACAATTTATTAACATTTAAAGATTTAAAAAATAGTATAATAAAATGTACAAGTATGCAAACAGCTCGGTATTCAAGCCGTTTTTTACAATTTATGAACAACAAATAACATATTTATTGTTGACGGATTTTTGAGAAAAGGAGGATTTTTTATGCTTAAAGACCAGCCTTTTTTAAATGCTTTGCTTATCAACATTCTTCTCGGAGCAGTATGGCACTATGCCACATTCTTTTTGTGTATTTCAATAAGTAAAAGTTTTTTTGACCCCGACCGTAAAATGTATCAGCCGCACAAGTGGGAGAGAGGCGGAAAATTTTACAGTGATGTCCTGAAAATCAACAAATGGAAAGACTTTCTGCCGCAACACGTCGGCAAGGACGGATTTTCAAAAGACCACCTTGATGATGTTTCAGTTGAATACCTTGATGAATTTATTATGGAAACCTGTCGTGGTGAATGGAACCACACAATGAACTGCTTTTATTCAATAGCACTTCTCCTGATGAATGACCTTCTTTTCGGAATATTGCTGACAATAGCTTTACTGCTCGGAAATCTTCCTTTTGCGGTAATTCAGCGATACAACCGTTTCAGACTGCAAAAACTCAGAAAAACTATTATTCGCAAACAGGAACGGGCAGCAAGAAATGCTGCCAAAACATCTGTAAAGCCTGTAAAAGATGAATTTCAGGCAACAAGCTTAAATACGGCAAGCGAGGATTCAGCCGTAAATCAGATTTAATCGGAGTTATTATTATGGATTGGTTTTTTGCCGAAAATATAGGCGATACTCACCTTATTACAGGTGAGGACGCTGTTCATATAACAAAATCACTCAGAATGTCAGTAGGCGAGTGCATTACATTATGTGACAGCAATAAAACAGAGCATTTATGCAAAATTGAACGCATAAATTCTGACGGAGTGCTTGTGCGTGTAGTGTCCGAAACTGAATGTCAGAACGAACCGAATGTTAATGTAACGCTTTTTGCGGCACTTACAAAGGGCGACAAAATGGAAACGGTAATTCAGAAAGCCGTTGAAATCGGTGTACACAGTATTGTGCCTGTTCTTACTGACCGCTGTGTTTCACGTCCCGACAGCAAAGCCGCCGCAAAAAAGGTTCAACGCTATCAGAAAATCGCATTACAGGCGGCAATGCAGTCACGACGGGCAATTATTCCTACTGTCGAAAATATAACGGAAATTAAAAAAGTTCCACAAATACTGACAGGTTTTGACAAGATAATTCTTTTTTATGAGGGCGGCGGAGAACCCCTCAGAAGTATTATTACCAAAAATGATAAAAATATTGCAATATTTACAGGTTCAGAGGGCGGTTTTGAAGAAAGGGAAGTAAAACTGCTTACTGACTCAGGGGCAGTTTGTGCAACTCTTGGAAAACGCATACTCCGTGCCGAAACAGCACCGCTTGTTGCACTCTCGGCAATTATGTTTCACACAGGCAATCTTGAATGAATATTTATCGGCAAATAAAAACATTCAGCGGACAGATAAATCTGTCCGCTGATTTTTTTAAAAAGTTGAACCAACCCCGAAAATTCACAAAAAACAAGCGACCCTCAGAACCCTGAAAGCCGCTTGAACACTGGTTTTTTTATGGAGCTGATAACCAGATTTGAACTGGTGACCTCATCCTTACCAATGTAGATAATTATTTTTGTTCTCATTTGTGATATTTTTAAAAAGTTAGTATTTATCGGTATTACAGCGGTTTATATGTTGTATTTGTGAATACCTTTACAGCGGCATAAATTTATAAATAAAGAACAATAAAGGACAAATAAAGGACAAAAATAAACAAGGTATAATGCACCGTAACAAGTGAATTATACCTTGCTTTTTTATACTGTTTTCTTTTTTTCTGTTGTCAGTATTTCGCCTATTACATCAGCGGCTTTCTGTTCAGCCTCTTCTATGGCGTGAACATACCTGTTTGTAGTTGATAACTGAGTATGCCCGAGCCTTGCCGCTACCGCCTTAATGTTTACACCGCTTGACAATGCCACAGTCGCCGAAGTATGCCGTAAAGCGTGGAACTTCTTATGTTTCAGATTATTCCGTTTTAAGAATTTTGAAAACATCAATGTAGGGCTTGTAGGGTATAGCATTTTACCGTTATTCTGTATAAATACCCAGTTTTCGCCTATCCATACCGTACCGAGTTTTAACCTTTTTTCAGCCTGTTCTATACGCCATTCTTCTAACAGGTTTATACAAACTGTCGGGATTTTTACCACACGGCTTTTATGTGTCTTTGTGTCCTTTACGCCTGTTTGCCCTTTATAAGCGTATGCACTTTTTGAAATGGTAATAATTCCTCTTTCAAGGTCTATATCTTTCCAAGTCAGAGCGACAAGCTCACCACGCCTTGCACCTGTGGCAATAGCTAAACATATAAGTGTCTGAAACATCAGCGGCTCATTGTTAAGACAGTTAAGCATTTCTGATAATTCCTCTTTGGTGAAAATTTCGGTTGTTTGCTCACCTATTGACGGCAATTTAATAATGCCGCTGTCAGCCGGATTTGATGAAATAAGCTGTAATTGATAGGCATTATGCAAAATGGATTGAAGAACAACATAGTATCTTCTTACTGTTGCCGGCTTATATGTGCCGCCTTTTCCGTCCTGTCGTAATTCACCTGTTGACAATTCATTGACAAATTTTTGCACTTGTAGCGGCTTAATATCTTTCAATTTCAGGTGACCAAGAGCCGGAACTATAAAGGTTTTGATAATTCTTTTATAGCTTTTCAAAGTCGTTTCCGCCATTTCACCCTCTACATTTTCAAGATATTGCGGTATGAAGTCAACAAGCCTTATATTGCCACCGTTTCCGACTTTTCCGCTTTTAACCTTGTTTTCAAATTCAGCGGCAACCCTTTGTAATTCCTTTTGGAGTTGCTTTTCTGTGTATTTCTTTTCAGGTTTCCAAGTCATAGACTGCACAATTTGTTTGCCGTTTACATCATAACCACACGACACCCTTATCAAATAAGCGTCGCCACGCTTTTTTATTGTTGCCACAGTCAAACACCGCCTTCTTAAAATGGTAAGCTGTCAGCCCATTGTTTCCAAGTCAAAATATTGCTTTTATATTTGTCAATCAGTGCATTTTTCAATGTTTCTATCATTTCATCTGTTATAATATCACTACTCTTTTTAAGCTTTCTTATATTGCTATATTCTTCTAAAAAATTGTATAAGTCGTCCGGCAAAAAAGTTATCATTTTTAATTGTGAAGGTGTATCCGGATATGTTCCCGGTGTGTTTTCGAGTAACCCCTCATATTCATCAAAGATATAAATAAAATTACGAAGTAAAGCTGTGTTGTCGTTTTCGATATTTTCGCCTTTGTTTAAACCGCACAACCAGTCAAGTGAAACATTAAGAGCAACAGCAAGTTTCATAGCACTTTCAAGCGTGGGTGACTTTTCGCCTTTTTCATAATATGATATTGCTGTCGCCGTTACTCCCGACTTTTGAGATAATTCTTTGTAGTTTAGTTTTGCACTTTGTCTTGATTTTGCTAAGCGTTCTTGAAATATATATAAATCCATTTGATATATCCCCTTTGGTATATTTTATCATTTTGTCCGTTTTGTTCGTTTTATATATGATAAAATCTTTAATATATTTTATTTTATTTTACAATGGATTTATTTTTTAGTCAATATACAATAAAATTTTTTTAAAAAATATTTTCTTAAAATATTTTAATTTTGATACTTATTGTTATTTATCGTAATTTATCGTAACTATTCAACGCTTGTATTAAAAATCAACAACTGTTGACAAATAAAATAAAATGTATTAAAATAAAATTAGATAATTTAAGAAAGCGTGGTGAGGTTATGAAAGACTTATCAAAGCTGACAGAGGACGAAAGAAAAATCGTTCTTGCAAAGAGGGCTTATCGTAGGCAATACGCAAAGAAAAATCCCGATAAAATCAAGCGTGCAAACGATAACTTTTATTTGCGACAGGCTGAAAAAATCAGCAAAACCGCCGAACAGGCATAAAAAAAAGACCGCCCGACTTATTCAGACTAAGTCAGACGGCAAACAGTACGAACATAGGAAAGTCGAACCGCTGTATAATACAGTTTACTTTATTGTAACACTTTTCAGCGGTTATGTAAAGAATTTTTTGAGGTGATTTTTTATGAACGACAATTATCAAGCAGAACCGTATCAAAATTATGTTCCAAAAGTTGAAGAGTACACCGTTCCACGAGTAATAAGTATCAAAGCCGCCGCCGCTGAATTTGGAATATCGGAATGTACTATCCGTAAATGGATTAAGAACGGACAGTTGCCCGTCGTGAAGTGTGGACATTCGTTTCTGATAAATTGTACGACTTTCTCCAAGTTTCTTGTCGGGGAATGCCAGCCTGTAACACCTGAACCGCCACAAAAGCCTGTTGCAATAGGGGCGAACGGTGAACTTTTCGCAGACGATACACCAAGCAAGAGAAAAAGGGCGGTAAGTAAAATTAAACCGATTTACTAATAAACGCACGGACAAGCACAGCACACACAAAGATAAAAACAGGAGGCTACAAAAATGAAAGGAAACAAATATAAAAACATTAAAGAAAGCGAGATATTAAATATTAAGGAAAGTGAGAGATTAAATGTTAAATTACAATTATGACAATATTCCACAGGAGTTGAAAGACTTAAAACAATGGGTATGTTACAGAGATAAAGCACCACTGTCACCGCTTTATAATGGTAATGCAAGCCCTACAAACCCCGACCACTGGGGAACATTTGAACAGGCAGTCAGAGCAGTGGAAAAATACAATTATAATGGTATAGGTTTTGTATTCACGGACACAACACCATATTGTGGCATAGATATTGACCACTGTATCAATCCCGACACGGGAGAGATAAACAATGATGCACTTGACATTGTTCAGACTGTGGACAGCTACACGGAACTGTCACCGAGCGGAACAGGAATACATATCATTTACAAGGGAGAAAATCACCCGACCGACTGGAAAAAGAAGAAAACGGACGCACTGTGTGAAGGTGTTGACCTTGAAATGTATCAGGAACAGCGGTATTTTAGAGTTACAGGCAACCAGTACGGCGATTATTCCGCTGTATGCGATTCTGAAAATATGGCACAGCTTGTATATGATACATATTTCAACAAGTCAGAGGACAAGCCTGTTGTTACTCCTACACCTTCTTCACCGTGCAAGCCTGTTATTCCGCTGTCAGACTGTGACGACAGTCAGAGCCTTTCAGACGATAAAATAGTTGAACTTGCAAGCCGTTCTAAAAATGGGGACAAGTTTAAAAAACTGTACTTTGACGGCAACAAGTCAGAATACGGCGACGACGACAGCAGAGCAGACTCGGGACTTTGTTCTATACTTGCATTTTACACCAAAGACACAGCACAAATTGACCGTATATTCCGTAAATCGGGGCTTATGCGTGAGAAATGGGACAGACCGACAGCCGGCAGTACATACGGTAAAATCACCATTGAAAACGCTTTAAACCTTGTTACTGCAAGCTATGACACTGATTATAAAAAAACACCGCCTATTGCTCATCTGAAAAAGCCGGATAATTCAAAAACCGCTGAAAATGTAAAAATTCCCGAAAAATATGACAGGTATAATTTTAACATTGAAATTCCTGAATTGTCTTTTGACACAATAAGGTGTTGGAAGCAACAGGAATACTTTACAGCGGAAAAATTCGCTGAATGTATCAAAGGTTATGTTAAGTATATTCCTGAATTAAAGGATTTTTACATATATAACGGGGCTGTATGGGTTGAGGATAAAGGCAGATGCCTTATTATGGGGGCTGTGAAACAATTCCTGAAAAACTGTATTGCTTGCATTCCAGAAGACACAAAAATTGAAGATGTTGCAAAAAAGCGTTTAATTGAACAAGGTGTCAGTGAAGAAGAATTAAAAGGCTTATCGGAAAAAGCATTGACAAGCAGAGCCGGAATTACAGACGACGAAGAGAAAAGGATAAATGATGAAAACAAGTTTTTGCAACAACTCCGGGCATATTATAATCAGCAACTGACTTTGTATTGTCGCAAAAACATTGTTGACGATATTGCAAGCATACTGCATATTAACTTTGAAAAGTTTGACGACAAGCCTTTATTATTTAATGTTAGGAATTGCACAATAAATCTTGAAACGCTTGATGTTCAAAATCAGAATGCCGAAGACCTATTAACGAAAATCGCAGATGTCGATTATAACCCGACCGCCGTTTCACCTGTATGGGATAAATTCATAGACACTACATTCTGTGGCAATGAAGAAGACAAAAAATTCATACAAAAATCTTTGGGGTATTGCCTCAGCGGTATTAAAGACGCAGAATGCGTGTTTGTATGTTACGGTCCTACAACAAGAAACGGCAAAGGGGTTTTGTTTAATACGATTTTGGGAGTTTTCGGAGATTATGGAAAGCCTATGGCTTTTTCAACTGTGGCAAGCTCAAAGAACAGCAAGAACGGAAGCTCACCAAGTCCCGACCTTATAGAATTAAAAGGTTCAAGGCTTGTAAGTGCATCTGAACCCGACAAAGGTGCATACTTTGACGCAGGACTGTTGAAACAGCTGACAGGACGTGACTATATAACCGCCCGTCAAATATATGGAAAACAGGTTAAATTTCTCCCTGAATTTTCAATATTTATTTCTTGCAACAACCGCCCTAATGTTTCAGATAATTCAGTGTTTCAATCGGGCAGAATAAAAGAAATTAAATTTGATAAACATTTTTCCGACGACGAACAGGACAAAGACCTGAAAAACAAGTTGCTTGACGAAAACACAAAATCAGCAATTTTAAATTGGCTGATTGAGGGTTACAAGCTGTATAAAGCCGAAGGGTTAAAACCTACTGCAAAAATGGCGGAAAGCGTCAAGCAGTATGAAGCTGATAATGATATAATTCAAATTTACATCAATGAACGGTTAGAACCGCTTGAAACACAGTTAAGTAAAAACAAGTGTGATAAAGCCGTGTGGATAAGAAAAGATTATATTGACTGGTGCAAAATGTTAGGGTGTTCTCCTATCGGACGGGCAACGTTCAAAGAGGAACTCACAAAACACGGCATACAGTTTGATGTAAGCCACAAACAGGACATTATTATAAATTACAGATTAAAAACAGACGACCCGACGGACTGTTTAAAACACGATAAAATGGAAAATGAAATATATCCTTTTAAGAGTGCTTAAAAGTCACACAAAGATAAAACAGTTAAAAGTGGGGGAGTTTTAGGAAAATGGGGGGGTTTTGGAGAGTAAAAACAAAAACTCCCCCGATATTTTTAAAATAAGAACATAGTTGTTATGCGTGTTTCAGCGGTTAATTACCATTATTTAGCAAAAAACGGGGGAAAGGGGGAGTTTTAAAATAAAAAGTCTTTTTCTTGATATAAGGGAGAAAAAACAAAAAAATAATATATTTATATATATAAAAACATTTTCCTGAAAAAAACTCCCCTTTTTCCCCTTTTCCCCCTGTTATCTACAAAAACAAATGTAGTTGTGACTATTTATTAGCAAAAAACCGCTGTAAAAATCAAGAAAAGAGGTGATATAATTTGACTACAAACGAAATATTAAAATCTTTGAAGCGTGGCTATGAATTGTTGGACAATGAATTGTCAGAACATCTTGACTATTTGTCAAAGGAAAAAGACATTCCGACAGATGTACTCAATAAATGCAAAGATAATAAAAACTGTATGCGACATATAACAAGAAGTCACGACAAAGAGTATTTGTTCATTGATACACTTCTGACCTGTTCGGACATTATCAGTGAAGACCTTATAGCACTGTGCAATTCCCTGAACATCAAGTATGAAGACATCTGACAGCGGAAAAAGAAAAAGCCGCCCCACCTTTCAGCAGAACGACCGATACATCAAATATATTTTATCATATAGGGGCGGTGTATTCAATGGAGAATGAACAGCTTGTAACGCTTATTCAGAGCGGCAACCGTGACTTATTGCCAGAGCTGTGGGAACAGACCGAACGGCTTATAAAAATGCTGATTGTACGGTATGCGAAAAGTAAAGTATTGCCGAACAGTATGGATATTGACGACCTGTTACAGTGTGGCTATTTTGCCTTGCTACAAGCCGTAAGAGCCTTTAAAGCTGATAAAGGGCTTAAATTTACCAGTTATTTGAGTTACAGCGTGAAGAACGCTATTGACGAGGAAACAGGCAACGACAGAAAGCACTTCAAAGAAATTTCATACAACAAGACTGTCAAAGACAGGAGCGGCGACAATGTAGAACTACTCGACCTTATGGAGGACAGCACAGCGGAATATAATTTGATAGAGCCTGTGGAGCTGACCGACACGCAAAGAATTGTTATTGAAGCGTTGGAACGGCTACCGCCTGTACAGCGTGAGGTTATAAGCAAGCATTATCTGAAAGGCTTGACCTTTGAACAAATAGCAACAGAAAGGAATTGCACCGTAGAAAATATAAGACAGTACAAAACAGCAGCATTTAGAACTCTGAGGAAAGACCGAACATTAAGGGCGTTATACCTTGACACTGTCGGGAACAGTTACATACACAATTACAGCCGCTTTCAGTACAGCCCTGAATACTTTGAAACTATCCGAAGGATTGAAGAGCTTGAACGCAATACAACCGAGTATATGACATACGGCAAACAACAGGCACGGCGGTTGCTGATACTGTCGCAAGCACAAAAGGAATACGACAAGAACCATATATAATATCACAATTATTTGAAAATACGCAAACAATTCTTTTTATTGTGACTTATATATTATATCTGCACTGACTGTTAAAGCACAATTAAGGCTTTAAGTGTTCAGCGGCATTTCAGAATTGCAAGGTTGATTTATTTCAGCCTTGCTTTTGCTTTTGTTGGAGCGTTTCAGGCTTGAACAACGAGCAAACAACGAGAACGAAACTGTAAAGGGGTCGCTGTTTTGCCGACCCCTACAAAGAACAACGAACAAACAACGAGAACGACCCGAGAACCGGCAATGCCCGAGCATTTCTCGGTACTTGATGCAATGCGGCGGTTGTGTTATATATTATCACAATATAATTACAAAGGATATGAATTAAACTCATACCGTAGGGGGTAGTAAAAAAAGTGTAACCGCCCTAACCGCTACATCGGGCGGCTATGTTGCGTAGAAAAAAATCCCTTTATTTTTGAAAAACTGATTGTGTATAGCTACAATGCCGCTGAAATAGTCTACAATGCCCTACAAGCGTTTTTAAGGCTTAAACGGTAATATTATACCCTAAGAAAAAAGAGGCTTATAGAGCCTTTACAGGCTTTTGTAGATAATAAAATTACTTATTGACTTATACGATAATATCGTATATAATGAATATAGAAAAGTACAAAAGAAATAATAAAGAAGTGAATTTATGACAAGAGAGTTTATATATACACAGCCGTTTCGTAAATCGTGGGCGGCTATGGGCTTAAATGACGAGGATTTAAAATTGCTTGAAAATGTATTGCTTGAAAATCCACAAACGGGAGATGTTATTCAAGGGACAGGCGGAGCAAGAAAAATCCGTTTTCAGCTATACGGACAAGGTAAAAGAGGCGGTGCAAGAGTAATATATATTGATATATTTGAAAAAGAACGGCTGTATTTACTGTTTGCGTATCCTAAAAATGTACAAACCGACTTAACCAGTGAACAAAAGAAGGCTATCAAGAATATTATTGAACTGATAAAAAAGGAGTGATTTTATGGCTGAATTGCGTTTAAATTCTCCATTGTCTATGGACGAAATAGAAAATAACTTTAAAAATGTTGACTTTTTCGGAGAGGTTATGGACGGCTTGAATGAAGCCCTTGCATATGAAAAAGGAAAAGTAAAAGTTGAAACTATTGCAAGGAAGCGTTCATTGCCGGCTGTAAATGTTGCCGAAGTCAGAAATTCACTATCAATGACACAGAAAGCCTTTGCAAACGTTTTAGGTGTTTCCAGTCGTACCGTTGAAGCGTGGGAGTGTGGAAAGACAAATCCAACACCAACAGCAAAAAAACTTATATTTCTAATAAGTCAAGACCATTCATTGATACAGAAATTACAAAATGAAAATTGAATTAACCACAAATAAAAGCACCAACAGCGGAATTATTACCCTGTCGGTGCTTGCTTTTTTATCCCCACGATTACCGACAGCAAGAACATTTACGATTAAAACATCATTATTAACTGTGTAAATAATTCTGTAATCGCCTACAATGCCCTACAAACGATTTTTACACAAAATCAATAAAACTATACCTTAAAAAGAAAAAGCCGTTACAGCGGCTTACAAGCGAAAATAAAGGCTGTCCAGTTTTTTGGACAACCTTTTTTCTTTTTAATGCGACACTTGAACACCCGCCCTGAATCGGGGCAAGTGTTTTAAATATCAAAGAGGGTAGCAAAAAGCGACACTAACATTGTGCGGACGGATTTCGTACGAAGTTCGGAGCAGTTTTTATATTTGATAGTGTGTGATTATACTCGATTAAACAAACAAGCCTTGCAGAGCCTTGACGGTGAACAAATCGTTCAGCCTGTCATTCCTTTCCGCTGTCGGAGCTGTCACGCTCCATTGTTTCATCAATAGCACGCTTGATAAAGCCGTTCAGACTTTCGCCCTTGCTGTCGGCGTGGAACTTTATTCTGTCTTTGTCGCCTTTGGGAACAGCTATGTTAATTCTGTCGTATGCTTTGGCATTATATCTGTTGTTTGCCTCTATTCTTGCTTTACTGTTTTTTGACATTTAATATTACCACCTTACTAATTGACATTAACAAATAATTATGTTATGATAAATATAACATAAGGGAACAGCCCAGCTGTCCCGCAATTCAACAAATTTTTAAAACCGTCTTGTGTTGCAGCACAGGGCGGTTATTTCTTTATATTCTTAATGACTTCATTAACAGCCACAAGTAAAACAGAAAATGCAAGTATGTACAATATATCTGTCATTAAAGAAACACCCCCTTTCACAAGGGTGCTGAAACAGCCGCCGCTATTCCCTTACACAAAGATTATAACCTATATTGTTACACTTAACAAGTACAAATATAAACAAATTATGCACTTAAACATTGTACATCTTAACTATTGCATACACTTAATAAGTGTAGTATAATAAAGACAGTCAAAGGAACGACACAGTAAAGGGGCGGTTAAGATGTTGAACAGGTCTAATATATGCAAGGTTGCTAACAAGCTCAGAAAACAAGGCTACACCTTATCACAGGCTTTCAGAATGAGTTGGAAACTTGCAAAGAACAAGGCTGTTGTTAAAGTTGCCGGAGTAAGCAAGGGCAACCGCCAAACTGCAATAGAACATCTTGCAAGATATTCCGCTGATACTGTGAACATTACATTGACAAGAGAAAAAACAAACAGATTTGACAGTAATGCAATAGCTGTGTATGTATCGGTTAAAGGCTCAAAGGCTTACAAGATAGGCTACATACAGGCTCATATAGCGAAACTCCTCAGCGGTGTAATAGATAACATTACCGAGATAAAAGCGACCTTGAAAGCCATTACAGGCGGTTTTTATGACGATATGTTACAAGGCTTATTGCTTAATCTGTCAATCTGAATGAGGGGTACGATTTGAAATCCGACCCCACCGACAAAGAAGGTGACCTGAATTAAATTTCTATCGTCCGACCACCAACACAAAAATCGAGAGGAGAATTGAAAATGATAGTAAAGGCAACACTTGACGGCAAAGAAGTCAAAGTAAATATTGATGATGAAGAGGTAACGGAGAAAACAAACTTTTCCGATGTTGCAAGAGATGTCAGAGCAATGGCTTTTATTGTTTATGACCTTATAGAAGAATTTTTCACTTTTGACTGTGATAAGAACAAGTTTGAAATCCTGTGGGAGTACAACAGAGCAAGAGCAAGAGCCGAAGCACTTAATGCACTTATTTCTGACGCTAAAAAAGAACTTGACCGCCTGAACATAAACGGCTATGACTGAAAGGAGTGGGCAAAATGGACACCCCCACGATTGACCGCCACACACTTGAAGAATTGAAACACAATGCACAAATTATTGAAGGCTATGCCTCCGACCTTATGGAACACAGGCACGAACTGGACACCGAAGGAAAAATAACGCTTGACTTGCTTTATACCTTCATACAAAAGGAACTGAAAATCATTGACGGCATTGCCGCTGAAATTTAATATTGACACCAACAGCGAAAAGGGAGACAGAAATCCTTTTTCGCTGATTTTTTTGAAATAAAGGACAAATAAAGGACAAACCCGAAAAATTCACAAAAAACAAGCGACCTTCAAAACCTTGAAAGCCGCTTGAACACTGGTTTTTTTATGGAGCTGATAACCAGATTTGAACTGGTGACCTCATCCTTACCAAGGATGCGCTCTGCCGACTGAGCTATACCAGCATACAAATTGCACTCTCTCAAAGGAGAGAGTGCAATAAAATTTGGCGATCCGGAACGGGATCGAACCGTCGACCTCTAGCGTGACAGGCTAGCGTTCTAACCAGCTGAACTACCGGACCTTTTAATATATCGGAGTAAAATCGAATCTGACACATACGCCGATGAGTACATAAGCAATAATAACATAAACCAACATATATGTCAAGTGATTTTTAAATGTTTTTTCGGAAAAAATCCGATAATTCAGCTTATAAAGTTTTTTGCTATCATTTTATCTTGCTTTGAATGTATAAAGCGAGCTTTTCAGCCTCAGCTTTCGGCAAGTGCTTTACAGTGTGACACGCACGTTTTTCAAAGTAAAGATAAACACGAACATCACAGGTGTTTTTGCGTTTCTGAAAGACGCTTTGTTTTATGGAAATATATTGGATTTTGTCAAACTCAATAAGGTATTTTTTGAGAGTCCATATTTTGTAGCCGCATACAATCGCACATCTGTTGTTCATTGCAAGATGTGAGTGCTTGTGTGCAAATATGCGGAACAATATCCACCAGAACAGCGGAATAAGTGCAAAAATAAGCAGAACCTTAAAAGCCTCATTTATTATAATAAAATAGTCGGCGGCGGTGATAAGCAATATTGTAGCTACCGTCACACATATCGGAACACAAAGATATGAAAACAGAGTGTTTTTTTGCGGATAAACGCTTTTTAATTCTTTTGCGGAAATTTTTACAATGTTTTTCAGGGATTTGTACAGAGTGTTCTTTTTTTCGGCGGCTATAATAAGGCTTTTGTCGCCTTTGAGTTTTCCGGCA
>JAQXZA010000134.1 GCA_029226955.1 Clostridia bacterium
TGTGGCGGAAAAGCGGAAATAATACGAGTTACAGAAAAATATCCAAACTATGTTATAAACTGCCATAAATGCAGAATTTCAACAGCTTGGTATGCAGATGTAAAACAATTATCAGAATTTTGGAACAAGCGAGCAGACGAAAAGCACGGAAAGTGGATACTTGAAAGAGAACCTGACGGAAAACCCTATTGTTTTCATTGTTCGATATGTGACAGTGATTTTCGTTATATAGGAATTAAAACAGCTTTTGATTTTTGTCCAAACTGCGGTGCAAAAATGGAAACGGAGGAATACAAATGACGAGAAAAAGAGCGAAAAAATTGATAATGGCTGTTTCAGCAGCTAAAAGAAACGGTGCGAACTTTATTATGAATCATGAGAAGAACAGAACAATTCCAAATGCTCAGGTTGTGGCAAGCATTATTGATTTTTTAGCTATACACAATGCACTTCCTTTTAACGTTTGTGAAACAATAAAAGGAGATTGGAAAAAGTACAGCATTGCATACGAGGCTTACAGAAGGCAAAAGAAACGTTCGGAGATTGAACAGAAGAGGAGACAGAAGAATGAATGCAAGATTTAATCCAGAGGAATTTGTGAAAGAACGAAATGAGGCTCTTTTTAGCCTTGATGAGGAGAAAATTCGAGCATACGCAAAAAAATATTGTGTTTCTTTGCCAGAAAATCCAAAAGTTTTTTGGGGTGCCGTTTATAAATCGATATACAACGTTACTGACGCACCACAGGAACTTAAAGATAAAGCAAAGGCTTGGCTCGAGGAAAATGGAATGAGTACGAAAATAAAGCTATAACTAAAATAAGCCTATAAATGCCCTACAAGCGTTTTTAATTGCAAGTAATGAAATTATACTGCTTGACGATTTTAAACGCTTGTAGGGGCGTACAGGCATTAAAGCGGAGGTAAATATGGCAAAGAAATTGTTTGTTGAAATTAATGGCGAAACAAAATCAATCACAGAGTGGGCGATTATATCGGGTGTCAATGCAAAGACAATACATTCAAGGTACGACAATGGTGTGAGAGGTGAAGACCTTATAAGAAAAGTTGACAACAGAGGTTCAAGTCCTATTCTTAAAGTTAATATTGACGGTACAGAATATACAATGACAGAGTTATCTGTAATGTATGATATAGATAAAAGTTTACTGTATGCCAGATACAAACGAGGGAAAAGGGGCAAAGACCTTATTAAACCTGTCAACGAATTTGATAGTAGTTACAAAGGATTTGTACACGAATTATGGCACGGAAAGTGGGTGTTCACAGGCAAATGACGGCAAGAGAATATCTTGAGAAAATCAGAAAAACATCAAAACTTATTCTGGCAACAAGTGAGGAACTGGCAGTTATTAAAGCACGAAAAGAAAATCTGAAATCGATTGAAATTTCGGAGAGAATAAAATCGTCAAGTGAATATCAAAACTGCCTTGATGAACTAATAGACGAGGAACAGCAGATAATAGCCGAGAGAAGAAAAATACATAGTGAATGGTGGCATTGCCGTGAGATGATTAAGCAAATCGACAACAGCGACTATTCAGATGTTCTCAGATATTATTACCTGTTGAATTACAAAAAATGGGATATTGTAGCAGCTAAAATGCACATATCCGAAAGACGCATTTATACTCTTCACGGATATGCACTTGAAGAATTCAGGAAAATTTCGGGCTTATCATAAAAGTGTGCAGTCGATTTCATAGTAATGCAGATTTATAAGTGTTAGAATAGTAGCATAGGATTTTGACTCAGATTGAGTTAAAATTCTGTGCTTTATTTTTCATATCTTTTCTCCGTTTGTATAATCGGGCGGTGACAGGTTTGTTCTCTTACCTGTTCCGCCGACGATTGTATATACTGTGATGTAGCTTAACGAGTTAAAGCAGTCGCCTTATAAGCGTCAGTTGTCGGTGCAAGTCCGGCTATCACGACCAAGTATGAGTGGCATTTGTTTCCCCTCCTGTAAAATAAAATGTACA
>JAQXZA010000135.1 GCA_029226955.1 Clostridia bacterium
CGAGGATTTGATAGGGGCAGTTAAAAGAACTGATCCTATCCGCACAACAGAGGAACAATATAATAATCTTATCGGTAAAACCGTAACTTATGATTCAAGGGAATATGTTGTTGAGGGGATAGATTTAAAAAAAGACAAAGCAAAAATCCGTGACGATAATACAGGTTGGTATCCCCTGTTTCAAGATGTCAATTTACAAGATATTGTCAGTCAGAACATTGACCTGATAGAAACTCCGAAACAGGAAAACACTCCACAGGCAGCAGAACAGCAAGAAAACACACAATCCATAACTCCCGAAACAACAGAAAACTACCATATAACCGACTTATCACTCGGACAGCGAAAACCACTTGAAAAATTCAATGATAACCTTGCGGCTATAAGAACACTGAAACAGCTTGAAGCAGAGGACAGAACAGCCACTCCCGAAGAACAGGAAACACTGTCAAAATACACAGGTTGGGGCGGTATGGCAAAAGTTTTTGAGCCTGACAACAAATATTATAATGAAGTCAGAAGTTTACTGACTGATGATGAATTTGCAGCAGCAAGAAAATCCACTATGACAGCGTTCTATACCTCTCCTGTTATCATAAAAGAAATGTATGCTAAATTAGCCGAAATGGGTATGAATGGCGGTAAACTTCTTGAACCAAGTTGTGGTATCGGTAATTTTATCGGTATGATACCCGGTAATAACACACAGGTAACAGGAATAGAGCTTGACAGTCTGACAGGGCGAATTGCTCAAAAATTGTACCCGCAAGCACAAATTCAGGTTTGTGGCTTTGAAAACAGTAAACTTAAAGAGAATAGCTTTGATGTTGCGGTTGGCAATGTTCCTTTCGGCGATATTCGTTTGTACGACAAAAAATATAATCCTGATAATCTTCTGATACACGATTACTTTTTCAGCAAATCGCTTGATATGGTAAAACCGGGCGGAATTGTTGCTTTCATAACTTCAAAAGGCACTCTTGATAAGTCCGACAGTTCAGCCCGTAGATTACTTGCTGAAAAAGCCGACTTTTTAGGTGCTGTACGCTTGCCAAATACTGCTTTCAAGGCTAATGCAGGAACAGAAGTAACTTCTGATATTATTTTCCTGCAAAAGCGGGCAGAGCCTTTGACAATCACTCTTGAAAATGAGCCGTTGTGGGTTAAAACAGCAACAGACGAAAACGGCATTGAAATGAACTCTTACTTTGTCGAAAATCCGCAACAGATATGCGGCACTATGACAATGGTGAGCGGTCAATATGGTATGGAAAGCACTTGTTTACCAAACAGGGAAACAAAACTATCCGAACAAATACGGTCAGCTATGTCAAACATTGACGGCAAAATTCAAACTGTTCAGACTGTTGACAAAGAACAGGAAATACAAACGGTTATTGCTCCTGAAAGTTTACGCAACAGCAGTTATTTTCTTTCTGACGGTAAAGCCTATTTTTACGAAAGTAACCAAGCAAGACTTATTACATTTCCAAAGTCAAAGGAAAAGAAATGTCTTGAAAAATTAGCGGAATTGACAGCCATCAGAGATACTGTCCGTCAACTTCTTGAAATTCAGTTGGACGAAAATACAACAGATGAACAAATCAAAACGGTACAGGACACTTTGTCAACAATGTATGACAATTTTGCTAAAAGGCACGGTCGCATAAATGATAAGGAAAACTCAGATATTTTTGTCAAAGACTCCTCTCTCCCATTGCTGAAATCACTTGAAAAATTTGATGAAAACGGGCAATACATCGGCAAAGCAGATATATTCTCAAAGCGTACAATCAAGGCTGAACATATAATTACAAATGTAGCTACATCTGTTGACGCTCTTGCTGTGTCTATATCCGAAATGGCAAAGGTTGACCTTGACTATATGGTACAGCTTACAGGTTTTGATAAAGACAAGATTATTCAGGATTTGCAAGGCTCAATATATAAAATTCCTGAAACAGACAGATATGTTACGGCTGACGAATATTTATCGGGCAATATTCTCCAAAAGTTAGAAACAGCACAAAGAGCCTTTGATAACGGTGATACTTCGCTTGCCATAAATATCACGGCACTTCAAAAAGCTATGCCGGAGCGACTAACCGCAACGGATATTGACATAAGGCTTGGTGCTACTTGGATAAAGCCTGAATATGTCAGGGACTTTGTTTATGAACTGCTTGGGACACCCTCTTGGCACAGAAACCCATATTCGCAAGCTCAATTTATTGATGTGCAGTATTCGGATATATCAGGAAAATGGTTTATTACCAACAAAGGAACAGATAAAACAAATGTACAAGGTCGCACTACCTACGGCACAGCCGATAAAACAGCTTATGAACTCATTGAAGATGCATTAAACCTCAAAGCTACAACAGTAAAAGTAAAAGAGATTGTTGACGGCAAAGAAAGATATAGAGCTGATCCGACAAGAACTGCACAAGCAAGAGCAAAACAAGATTTGATTTTACAAAAATTCAAAGATTGGATATTCTCCGACAAAACAAGGCGTGATGATATTGTCGATACCTATAACATAATGTTCAACAGCTCCCGTCCCCGTGAATTTGACGGAAGTCATCTGAATTTTGTCGGTATGAACCCCGAAATACAACTCCGCCCACATCAGCTAAATGCAGTTGCCCGTTGCCTTTATGGTGGAAACACTCTGCTTGCACACGAAGTCGGAGCAGGTAAAACATTTGAGATGATTGCGGCGGCAATGGAAGGAAAGCGTTTGGGTTTGCATACAAAAAGCCTTTTTTGTGTACCTAATCACCTGACGGAGCAGATCGGTGCTGATTTTCTACGATTATATCCGAATGCGAACATCTTGGTGGCTACAAAGAAAGATTTTGAAAAGGATAATCGAAAGGCTTTAATGGCCAAAATCGCAACCAGCAATTATGATGCAATTATAATAGGTCACTCACAGCTTGAAAAGATACCGTTATCACAAGCCAGACAGCAACAGTTTATTGAATATCAGATTGAAGAAACAGTCAGAAATATTGAAGAACTGAAATCAATAAACGGCGAAAGGTATCAAATCAAGCAAGCTGAAAAAACAAGGGCAAATCTTGAAGCAAAACTGCAAAAACTGCTTGACAGTCCGAAAGACGATACTGTTACTTTTGAGGAACTTGGAATTGATAAGATGTTTCTTGATGAAGCACA
>JAQXZA010000136.1 GCA_029226955.1 Clostridia bacterium
TATCAGTGCAGTATTTAATGATTTTTCTGCTTGCTTTATGTAAATAATCATCTACCTTTAAGAGATTACCACTTTATATAATCATTATATCATAATTTTTATAAAGTGTAAATGCCTATTTTAATATTATTGCTTACCATACTTTGTAAACCCATAAAAATCAATACTTTTAAAAAATTATAATGCAAATCGTTGCGTTTTGTTATAACAATTCACTTATATGGCACTAAAACAGCCGTTCTGCATTTCTGCAAAACGGCTGAAAGTATTTTATTATTATCAGTCGAGGACATAAATTGTAATATCACGTCTACCGAAAACTGTACATTCGTCATAAGTAGGATAATACAAGTCGCATATTGCCTGTCCTGACATCATTGCTCCGCCTGTATCTCCGGCAACTGCATAGCCGTAAACAATCTCTCCGTCATTTGACACGATATAGAGGTTTGAACCGTAAGGTATAACATTCGGATTTACCGCAACAACTCCGTACTGTGCAAGGCGACCTGTTGATGTCAATGCTCCCGCCGGTGCTGTATATGCTGTGCCTGAACCTGTAAGAACACGGCTGTATGATACTGTATTGCCGTTTGTATCAATAAGAACGTTTTCTGTTTCGTTTACTTCTACCTGACCGGCATTAGTCTGAATATAGTCTATTTTTTCGGCTGTACCATTAAGTATTATTTCATTAACAGGTTTCTTTGTTACCTTGTTGCTTATTTCCTTTTCGGAATCAAGTTCTCCGTTGATATATTTCTGACGTGTAACGATAGTACGTTCTCCATTCTGTCCTTCTCTTTCAAGCTGTGTTTCGCCCTGATAAAGTTCGCTTGTGTCCTTTGTTTCAGTCTTATATTCGATAGTTTCCTTTGATGTTACGTTCTTGTATGTAACTGTCTGAATTGTAATATCCATACCCTCGGTAACCTTTTTGTCGCTGTCAACACAAACAACGTCATTTTTGCCGAGTTTAATATTAAGAAAATCCAGTGCTTCCGAAACAGTTCCCGCCGGAACATCTTTTGTCATTTTTTTGCCACGTACATCAAGATTTACTGTGTACCAGCGAGCGATTTTAATTTCCATATCAGGTTCAAGCTCTGTATTTGCCGAAAAAGAAACGGTATCTTTTTTGCTGAGTGTCATTCCAGCTGCTTTCAGTGCGTCTGCAACTGTACCGTCATTAAAAGTGAGAGTTTTTGTTTTGTCTTGGTCAATAACATCAACGCTGAATGCTCTGAGGATTGAAATATTTACATTGTGTCCGTCATCATCTGTACGGACAAGTTTATCATTCTTTCCGAGTTCAACACCTGTTTTTTCAAGTATTGCCTTTGTATCAGGGTTCATAGTGTTTATAGTCATTGTCTTATCGCCGTCAGTAATTGTAACGGTTTTTGAGAGTGAAGCAACAGATACTGCCGCAGTAAGACAAACTGCACCCATTACTGTAACTGATATAGCTTTTTTTAATCCTGAAAAGCGATTATTTTTCTGACTGTCCATTAGTATTATCTCCTTACGACTGACCCGTCATACAGTCACAAGCGGCTGTAAAAGCAGGCAATTTTTAGTTGATGACGGTATTATAAATCAAAAATGCCGTAATGTCAAAATTATTGTCGAGAATTTTTTGTGTATTTTAACGGAAATTAACTTTAAAAAGTAGCAAATACGACCTTGTTTTGCTTGTAATATTCTTTAACAGAATTAAATTCTTGCAAATTTATGTGCAAGGTGCAAGAAAATGAATAGTTACAAAGCTGTTACAATTTGTTACAACTGTCATTTATTGAAATAAGGACACAAATAAACTATAATTATCTTAATTTCGCTGATTATCAAGCCGTTTATAAAATTATCGCTAAGTGAAATATACATTCTTTTTTGCATAACCAAATTTATGTAACAGAGTAAAATTCTGTTACATTTTTCAGTGTTTATAGCTATTGAAATGTGCATTTATTTTTTAAAAGAATTATTACAAATCAGCTTGAAATCTTAATTTATGACATTTTTCGGTGATATATAAGCAATAATAATTCACTGTGTTTCATATAAAAATCTGTACCGAAAACCGACAAAATTTCCGTTTACAATTTGTAATATTTAATACAAATTTCAAACTTTTAATTTTTTAACAAAGCGTCAGTATATTTCATATTATGGTTATATAAAAATCAGTAGGAGGAATTTCTATGCCGGAAAATGTATTATGTAACGGCTGTGACGACTGTTACCCGAATGATAAAATAAAAGAATCTGTATGTATAAATGCCCCACGTATCTATGACTCCTGTTCGGATAAGGACTGTTTAGAGGACTTGCCTGTTCTGCTGACAAAACCTGTTCAGTGTATGGTTGACAAAGCCGTAAATGTTCGCTTGCACGACGCTGACGTGTGCAATGTTTCGATAGATTTACAGCCTGTGCCGTTCCACAGGGGATTTTATTCTGTTGATATGGTATTTTATTTTGACTTATGTCTTGATTTGTTTATGGCACCGAACGCTATGCCTATGCCTGTAAAAGCTCTTTCCGTATATTCAAAAAGAGTTGTGCTGTTCGGCAGTGACGGAAATGTAAAGGTATTCACTTCTGACTGTCCGTCTGATATGAGTGACGGACTGACCTCGTGTTCACGCAACTGTCCGAAAGCAACCGTACAGATTGCCGAGCCTGTTCCGCTTTCCGCAAGACTTTGCGAGCATAAAAAGCCGTGTGATATTTCGTGTCATATTCCCAAGTGTATAAGCGAGCGTTACGGCGGTGAATTTTCGCCTGATGACGCAAAAAAAGATGTGTATGTTTCAATAGGAATTTTTACAATCGTACAGCTTGAAAGAAATGTTCAGATGCTTATTCCCGCATACGATTTCTGTATTCCGCATAAGGAATGTGTTACAACATCAGAAAATCCGTGCGAACTTTTCAGTACAATAGCTTTTCCTACAAATGACTTTTTCCCGAAAAACTATCCGTGTTCCGAGCCGAAATACCATTGCGGCTGTGATAAGGATAAATAATTCATATCAGGACATACAAAAGCGGCGGTCTGTACTTTTTCGCACAGACCGCCGCTGTTTGTTTTAATTTTTTGATACTTTTCTGAGAGTCACAAGAAGAAGTATAATTCCTGTTCCGATTAAGATGTGTCCTATTCCGGCAATACCTGAAATTGCCGCATCTGCACCCGACGACAGCGGAATATTCAGAACCTGAGTTATTCCACGAACAAGCATCATAACAGCCGCAAGCGGAACACCGATATTATATATGTAAAGAAACGCACGGAATGTCTTTTGCTCTTTCAGGTCATAGTGCCTTGAAAACAAACCCACAACAAGAAATACAAGCATACCAAGAAAAAACAAATGCGTATGTACTTTTCCGAGTGCCGTTGTGCCTGTAAAGCCATTCCATTTTGTAAATTCACGGTAGAAAACTCCGCCGACCATTGCCGCAATAGCATAAATCATAGAAATATTTATGTATTTTTTCATAATAATTTACTTCCTTTCGTTTTTAATCATCTTCAAAATCTGCCTTATTTAATGTATATATTTTCTTTGTAAATCAATTCACCGTTTTTAATTTCAAAACAAAGAATTTCACAATTTCTTATTCCGCCACCTCTGTATCCATGATTAACAGCAAATTTATATATACTATTTGCATGAGAAACAATTAGAATATTATTTTTGATTTTCTTTTTCATATCACAAATAAATTCTTCTATCCTTTTGGTAGAATAATATCTATTACTCATTTCTTCCATAAATCTACAATCAATCACATCTATTCTTCCTGCCAATAATTCCGCTGTCTGTTTTGCTCTGGTTGATGGTGAAGAGATAACGTAGTCAAAAGAAATGCCTTGATTTTCTAAATATTGTTTTGTTTCAATCACCCTTTTTCTTCCACAAATAGTCAGCTCAGAATCAAAATGGTCGTGTATTTTTAAAAAATTCTTAAATAAAATCACAGGATTCATCATTAAAAATAAAATTTTCCACCTCCCATTAGTTCTTTGCATATACTTATTAAATTTTGTTTCTCCATGTCTTGCTATAAAAATATACATAATTTCCCCGCCTTAAAATTACATAATAATGTTATATTATAGCATTTTATATAATAGATATCCATTCACTGCCGTTGTATATCTTTAATCCATAGAGCTGAGTATCTGTGATATGTATATAACTATCTCCCTTAACAGCAATAGTTGGAGTTCGTGCTGTTCTTACCCCACATACAAAGCGTATTCCTTCGTAATTTGAATTTCCTTGAAGATTAGAAATATGCTTATTGTTGATGCTATATGCACATATGCTAAGATTGGTTCTGTTCGATCGCAATCTAATTGGAGCTACATCATTGCATGAAATATTGGAACAATTGAGATATTCTGTCTCATTTGGTGTTCCACCGATGTTAACTACTATCGCAGTATCTGTAATAATGTTATCTATATTAAGATTTCCAATTCCGCCATCTACATATACAATGGTAGCATTCCCTAAATATTTAATATTTCGAATTGTTACATTTGTAGGAACAGAGGTGTTATAAATCTGAAATAGAGGGGTTGATGATGTATGTTTAATTGAACAATTAGTTACCAATAAATCAAGGTTTCCAGTTCCAAATAAAATTATACAATTTTGGCTATTATCGCCATTGTCAAAAACACAATTATCAAATTTTACATTTCCGTCTACAAGTTCATTGAATCTAATCAATGCCTTTTCACCATTGAAATAGCATCCATTAAATTCGATTCCTTGTAGAGAATTATATGCAAAATTCACACAATAATAAGAACCAGTGCTATATACACTACAATTGCTGAATTTAATGTTTTTAATAACTGCGTTACTATTAGATGAAGAACCACTACCACTTGCGTTTGTAAACCTAATAGCATGCATGCTCGTAGTTACAAAATTGCAATTGCTAATATACACATTATTTATTTTTCTATCGTCATGTGTATAAAGCCTAACCGCAGAATAGGCATTACAGCTACAATTGCTTATCATTACATTTTCAATGTCAAAATCAAACTTGTCCGTACTCTCTCCGCTAGTTTCAACTGCGTTTATGGCGATAAAATCATCATTTGAAGTTCCGTTGCAGTTAATAATGTTTATATTTTTAGAACCTTTATAAAGATGAATAAAATCATTTGAGGTTCCGTCGGTTGATTGATTTGATTTGATATTTTTTAAAATAATATCAGTACTACATTCTATTGCAATGGCAAATCCTTCACATTTAACTTCACAGTTGCTTATCATTATATTTTCACTATCATGGATGAAGATGCTATTTTTAACACTGCTTTTAAAAGTCAATCCGCTGACATTAATATTGCTTCCTTCAATCCATAATCTATTTATGCCAATGATAACGGAATTTTGTCCGATGATATTACATGATACTTTAACATCACCACTCAGCAAGTAAGAATTATTAAGTTCGATGTTTACTTTTTTTGTATTTGCAAATTGAACGCACTCGTTAAATGCCGTAGTGTCATCAGCAATACCATCGCCAACAGCACCAAACATTTCCGGTGTAACATATCCAAGAGTTCCGACAACCAGTTTATCATAAGTTAAACTTTTACCCTGCACAGTCGTTGTGGCTTCCGGATGCTCGTCTAACCAATTATTAACAGCCATAGAAATATTGATGTATTTTTTCATAATAATTTACTTCCTTTCGTTTTTAGCAAAATATATTTTTTACAACAGTTTTGCGATTAAGCCTAAAAGCTGACCTGTAAGACGTGTTAAATCATTACAGGCTATAAGCTGAGGATAAATTTCTTTCAGCATTTCATAACAGTCATAACTGCCGTCTTCATCAAGTGAAATTGCTATTATTTTTGTGCCACGCTTTATAATTTTTCTTGCGGCATTCGCTGTGTCCTTAATTGATACAGGCGGATAATATTCATCATATTCGTGCATAGGAATACCGTCCGAAATTACAATAATCAGCTTGTTTTCGCAGTCAGTATGTTTATTGATGTACTTTTCCGCCCAAAAGAGTGCCAATGCGTCCCTGTTATCTCCATCGGCTTTTATTTTCATAAGATTGTATTTTTCTTCATTACGGGAATTAAAATCCACAAGAACATTCACATCAATTTCAGGTTTTACAAAACTTGCCCTGTGTTCAACAATAGCGTGTTTAATACCCTGTTTTTTCAGTACTTCGTGCAGTATTATTGAAGAATTTACGGCACCGTTTCTTCGTTTTCCCTGCATAGAACCCGAACCGTCAATCAAAAGCAGAACCGACATATCGGGAACATCAATTCCGTCAATGTTTCTGTACCAACAGCGTTTATGCGGGTCACCGAGTCGTGCCGAGTTTATGCCCGAACCGAATCTACGCTTTTCATCTCTTAATGACCTGTGCGATTCCAGAAGCTGTGCAAAACGTGTGTTGTATGAATTTATGCTCACACGGTATTTATTGTATATATTCTGATAGGCTTTTCGTAAATTAAGATTTATTTTCGGGTGTGTTTCATTTATTTTTATATGATTGTGGAGAACAGAACAATCAAAGTCACCGCCGTGTGATATTGATACAAAACCGTTATCAAGAACAATACTGAGTGCCTCATTCTTATGATTTGAAAATTCCGACAATGCCAGCATCAGCTTATAAAGTGAATTTTCGTCCTCTTTCCGCATATTGCCGTCCTTATCCGTAAACAAACGTACTGTTACAGTCTGAGTTCTGCTCTTGTGTTCCTCACCGCCGATAGTGCTTGAATCAGGGCTGTGAGTTTTTACTCCGCCGATAAGTTCTGACAGCCTTTCATCATCTAAATCGTCTTCTGTATCGGGAATAAGCGGCAAAATAACATCATAAATTTTCCTTGCATATTCATATCTTTCGTCGGGTGACGGTGCAAAACTTCCGTCAAGAAACAACTGTTTTGTTTTTTCGATATATTCCGCAATTTCCGTCGGCGGTTCTTCAAGTTTGCACATAGGGTACAACAGGAATGTTATCATATATTCCAGATAATCAAGCAGTGTTTCCGTCTGTTTTTTAAGTTCGGGATTGTTTTCTGCCTGTTTGGTTTCTTCTTTTAAATTTATTTGTGCTGTTCCCTCCGACAATCGTGTCAAAAACAGTCTTGAAACACGTCCGAAACGCAGATAAAACTCCATATTGTCATAAACACTGCAACCGACAGCCTCTATGTATGCGTCCTCAATAATGTTTGAAATCAAGGCAAGAACCTTTCTTTTGATTTTTGTATCACATATCGGGTCTGTGGCGGCTTTCGTCGGAAAATCCGTATAAAGTATATGCAGACATTCGTGAATTGTCTGTGCCCTTGTAATAATATGAAGTGCGTTCCACTTGTCCGACAGAATTTCAGGTTTCCAGTTCATATATTTTGACGTGCATTGTAAAGCTGTTACGTCATAAAACAGTCCGTCAGTCGCCGGGTCAACAACTATGTTTCTGCCGTCGGTGAATGCCCTGTTTTCATTTATAAAGAAAAGTCTGACATTTTCGTTTTCGGCAAGAGTCTGTGCGAAATTTTCCTCCAACATTCTTATGTAATCGCACTGAAACCGCCGCAATATTTCTTCTGATATTTTATTCAAATTCTCACCGTCCCTATTATATGCCGATTATTCATCAAGTTCTCTCATAACCTCCAACCACTCTTGCGTTGCCGTTTCAAGAACCTTGTCAGTGAAAATATTTCCACTGTCCTTTCTTTTTTTGAAAAAGAATTTTGCCTCCGCCAGTAATTTCTCGGCAATCTCCAAATTCTTTTCTGTGCCTATTCCCTTATGATAACACGTTCCAAGTCTGCGGCATACATCAGGATAACAGTCAAGCGGCTTATAATCCTCTATCATATTATAGCATATAGAAAACAGTTTAAAGGCTGTTTTTGTGTCTTTTTCAACATATTTTCCGTCAAGAAACATATCACCACATTTATAATATGCATTAGGAACACCAAGCATAGCGGCTTTTGAAAAATACTCATATGCCTTTTCCATATTAACTTCAAGGTCGCCACGACCGTAATAGTACATATAACCCATATAACCTATTGCCCAGATATTCCCACGGTCAGCCGCCTCTTTATACCAATGAACCGCCGTATTAAAATCCTGTGGCACTCCACGACCGTTGTAAAATACTGCACCGTATGATACCATTGCCTGTGTGTTTCCTGCCTTTATTGCTTTTTTAAGGTAACAGATAGCCTTTTCAAACATATCCGGCTCAACAGGAACAGTTTCATCTTCCCACAAAATATATTCGGCAACTCCAACCATAGCGTCAATATCGCCCTCATCTGCTGATTTTATCTTTTTGGCTAAATTGTCCATATCAATTCACCTCATTATTTCCATTTGTAAAGCATTAAAATTCCCCTTATTGTGTCCTCCAATGCCCTGTCGCCCTTTGCTATCGGAATTATAGTCTTTTCGGCAGCTTTGATATATCCGTCATATTTTGCAAGTTTCGCCCAGTTTTCAAGGTTACGGGGCGAAATGACAACATCAAGTTCTTCTGATTCAATCTTCTTTTTCAGCTTATGATAAACTCCCAACATTCCCATAATTCTTGGTTTACATTCGGGGACTCTTGCTATAAGCATACGTGAAATTGCCTCGTCTGAAAGTGCAGCAATTTCCACTATCGCATTAAAACGGTTATAAAGTGCCTGATTGAGTTCTTTTGTTCCGAAATATCCGATATTCATTGTTGCAAAAAATCGGAAGTTCGGGTTACGTCTTACCGTTTCACCGTTGTCAAGCCGTACAAAACCGTTATCGTCAAGCAGTGAATTAAGAAAAGCAAGATACTGCGGCTTTGCAAAGTTTATTTCCTCAAAGACAACGGCACCGCCGTCCCTTATCGCCTTTGTGACATAGCTTTCCCTGAAAATAATTTTGTCGTCCTGTGGAATGTATTTTCCCAGAACAAACTCGTCAAGATTTTCCGTACAGTTTATGGTTTCCATTATCGGAAGTCCTATTGCCTGTGAAACAAGTTTGCACGATATTGTTTTGCCTGTGCCTGATGGCCCGTGAAACAAAACCGCCTGAATATCACCGGCGGCAACAGCATTACAAACACTTATGAGATTTTTCGGCAATACAAATTCCGCTGAAAGATGCGGTATATATTGTTTCTGTTCATCAGAAAAAGTATCTGACGGAAACGACACAATAGGCATATCGTTCTGTTTTTTTGCCTGTTCCCTGTTTTCACGGATTATTTTATAGTTTGATGAGTATGAAGTATATCCGCTGACATCAAAATCGGACAAATCCCTGTATTCAACCGTATATTTTTCGGTTTTGTGCAACTGATAAAAGTCCTCGTGCAGATTAACAAACACATCAGCAACAGGGTTATCGACAAAATTTTCCATAACCATTCGGTAGTCGGAATTATTCTCAATTTCGGCGGCAAGCAGAACCATAAATACAGGCAACAGCTTATACAGTGTATGCAGATGTTCCATATTGCCGTCAATCAGTTTTCCGTCATTGTCATAAGCCGCAACGCTCACATTGTGGTCAATAACGTAGGCACGATACTTAAAAATATTAGGGGCAACAACACCGTTTTCACGGTAATCAGACGGAACATCAAGCTCCATATATACTTCTCTGAGGTCACTGCTTACATAATAATCACCGAAAACACTGCCCTTTGCAAGTCCGGCAAAAAGTATTATTGCCTCACCGATAGGCTGACAAAGCGTTGTTGTACCTTTGTAAGATTCATTGTTTGGGTGTACATAATACTGAGTTGCGTCCGAAAGGTGTTTAAAGCCAAAGCCTTTATAAATTTCAGCGGAATTTTTACGCACAACTTTATATGAAACTTTGAACAAATCAAGCGTAGCCGACATTTTTATTACCATATATTTACCGTCCTTTCAATATTTTTAAATTCACGAATATTGCAAATCACCTTTTATAATATTATAAGAATTTTTCTTTATATTGTCAAAAATTTTTCATTTAAATTCGATATAAGGGTGTTTTTTCGGACATATTGTATGATATAATATGAATAACACCAAAAATTAACAAGGAGGACGAAAAAATGGGCAAATTATCTATTGTAGGAAAAGCAACACACGAATACCCTTATGACACCGTTGAAGTTACCGTCAGTTTTGAGGTACACGAACAGTCCACTTCCGCCGCACTCGAAAAAGTGCTGAATCAGTGTGAGGATTTTCTTGCCGTAATGCACAAAGACGGAACATCTATGGACAGCATAAGAATCGGTAATGACTCAGTAGAACAGGAATATGACGATGATGAGTTAGATGTATGTGCCACAAGAGAAATAAAAATGCGTGTTCCGTTCAGTATGGTAAGCAATAATATAAAAAATATTAAAATAGGCATTTACACTTTATAAAAATTATGATATAATGATTATATAAAGTGGTAATCTCTTAAAGGTAGATGATTATTTACATAAAGCAAGCAGAAAAATCATTAAATA